>DATAOG010000547.1:0-1664 GCA_036265855.1 Geminicoccaceae bacterium
AACAGTAGCAGCGCTCAGCGAGCAGCCCTAGTCCGTCGGCAGGTCACCGAGCGGCAGATCGAGGTCGGCGGAATGGGGGCGGATGATAAGCTCAGCAATAAAATGGACGATCCCTAGCGGTCATAGATCTCGTCGCGGGTCCAATTCCGCTCACCACCCATGACCGGCGCTGTTCCCATGAGGTTCAGCATGCGCTCGTAGGCGGCCTGCCACGCCGCCGGATCGCGCGTCCTGTCAATTGGAGGGGTCATGCCGACATCTGCGGTCAGTCGTGCCACTGGGTAGCGCATCGCGTAACTCGCGGAGGATATTCAGTGCTAGCGTAGGACATGGCGCCTGCCGAATTCAGGTGATCCGATGAGCGACCTGCCGATCGTCGACGCCCATCAGCATTTCTGGGACCTCGGGCGCAACTACCTGCCGTGGCTCTGCGACGAGCCGCCGATCGCCTTCCGCTACGGCGACTCTCGGGCGCTCCGGCGCGATTACCTGCCAGAGAACTACTTCCGGGACGCCGCCGGCCACGACGTGGTCAAGACCGTCTACGTCGAGACCGAGTGGGACCCGCGCGATCCGGTCGGCGAGACCCGCTGGGTCCAGGAGCTCATCGAGCGGACCGGCTTTCCGCACGCGATCGTCGCCGGCGCCCGGCTCGACGACCCGGTCGTCGAGGCGGGGCTCGCCGGGCATGCCGGGTTCCCGCGCGTGCGCGGCATCCGCCACAAGCCGAAGGCGGCCCCGGCTCCGGACCGGGTGCAAAAAAACGCGCCGGGCTCGATCGCCGATCCGGCCTGGCGCCGCGGCTACGCTCTGCTCGAGGGCTACGGCCTGTCCTTCGATCTGCAGACTCCCTGGTGGCACCTCGAGGAAGCGGCAGCGCTCGCGCGTGATTTTCCGAACACCCGGCTCATCCTCAACCATACCGGTCTGCCCGCCGATCGCAGCCCCGATGGGATCGAGGGCTGGCGGCGGGCGATGGCGACGCTGGCCGCTCGCCCCAATGCCGCCGTCAAGATCTCGGGCCTCGGTCGTCCCGGACAACCCTGGACGGTCGCGGCGAATGGCCCGATCGTGCGCGATGCGATCTCGATCTTCGGCGTCGAGCGCTGCATGTTCGCGAGCAATTTCCCGGTCGATGGCCTGTGTGCCACCTTCGATGCCATCTACTCGGGCTTCAAGGCGATCGTCCGCGATCTGCCCGCGGCCGACCAGCGCCGCCTGTTCCACGACAACGCGGTCCGGATCTACCGCCTCTAGAATAGCCGGCAGAGCTGTCCGCCAGGGCGCTCCCTCAAGCCTTGACGCCGGCGCCGAGCGCGGGCTCGGCCGCCGGGTCGAGCGGCCAGCGGGCGCGCGCCGGGGCGCTGAGGTCGTCGACCAGACCTTGCGCCAGGCGCTCCTGCCCGGCCCAGGCGACCATGACGCCGTTGTCGGTGCAGAGCCGGGGCGGCGGCACGACCAGCCGGAATCCGAGCTCGACCGCGAGCTCGTTGAGCCGGGCGCGCAGCTCGGCATTGGCGGCCACACCGCCCGCGACCACCAGGGTATCGGCGCCCGGATGCTCGTTCCGCACGATCAGCGCGGCGCGCCGGGTGCGGTCGACCAGCACGTCGCCGGCCGCGGCCTGGAAGCTCGCGCAGAGATCGTTCAGGGCCGGCGGCGCG
>DATAOG010000548.1:0-1948 GCA_036265855.1 Geminicoccaceae bacterium
CGAGACGCTGCACGCGCGCGGCATCCGCCTGATCCTCGATCTCGTGCCGAACCACACCTCGGACCGGCACCCCTGGTTTGCAGACGCGCGCAGCTCGCGCCAGAGCCGCAGGCGCGACTGGTACATCTGGCGCGACCCGGCGCCGGATGGCGGCCCGCCCAACAACTGGGTGAGCCAGGCCGGCGGCAGCGCCTGGACGCTGGATCCGGCGACCGGCCAATACTACTACCACGCCTTCCTCGCCGAGCAGCCCGACCTCAACTGGCGCAACCGCGCCGTGCGTCAGGCGATCTACGACGTGCTCCGCTTCTGGCTCGCGCGCGGGGTCGACGGCTTCCGGGTCGACGTGCTCTGGCACATGATCAAGGACGCCGAGTTCCGGGACGACCCCTCGAACCCCGACTATCGAGAGGGCGAGCCGGATTTCCGCCGGGTGCGGCCGCTCTACAGCGCCGACCGGCCCGAGGTGCTCGAGATCGCGGTCGAGATGCGGCGCGTGCTCGAGGAGTATCCGGGCGACCGGCTGCTGATCGGCGAGATCTATTTGCCGATCGAGCGGCTCGCTGCCTACTACGGCCCGGATCTCTCGGCCGTGCACCTGCCGTTCAACTTCAATCTGATGTGGGCGAAGTGGCAGCCCGCCCCGATCCTGGAGCTGGTCAGGCAGTACGAGGACGCGCTGCCGGCCGGGGCCTGGCCGTCCTGGGTGCTGGGCAACCACGACCAGATGCGGATCGCGAGCCGGGTCGGGCCCGCCCAGGCGCGGGTCGCGATGGTCCTGCTGCTGACGCTGCGCGGCACGCCCACGCTCTACTACGGCGATGAGCTCGGGCTCGAGAACGTCCCGATCGCGTCGGCGCAGGTCCGCGACCCGTTCGGCCTCAAGATGCCCGGCACCGGCCAGGGCCGCGACCCCGAACGGACGCCGATGCCGTGGGACACCTCTGCCAGCTGCGGCTTCACGACCGGCGAGCCCTGGTTGCCGCTCGGCGAGGGCCGCGCCGATCTCAGCGTCGCGGTGCAGAGGAACGCGCCCGGCTCGATGCTGACGCTGACCCGCCAGCTGCTCGAGCTTCGCGGCCGGGAGCCGGCGCTCGCGACCGGCGAGTTCGAGCCGCTCGAGGTCGAAGGCGAGGCGCTCGCCTACGCAAGGACCTCAGGGTCGCGGCGCTTCACCGTGATCCTCAATCTCGAGCCCAGGCCGAAGGCGATCCGCTGGCGGGATGATCTTGGCGGGCGGGTCGCGCTCTCGACCCATCCGGAGCGAACCGGCCGGGCGGGTGCGGACCAGATCGAGCTCGCCGCCGACGAGGCGGTCGTGATCGCCCCGGATCAGAAGAACGTGCGGATCGCCTCGGTCACCGTGTAGTCGTCGTCGACCACATAGAGCAGCCGCCACTTGTCGAAGGTCGTGCATGGGTGGGCGATGCCGAAGCCCACCAGATCGCCGATCTCGAGCGGACTGTCCGCCGGCACCGACAGGCAGCTGTGCTGGTCATAGAGGCCGCTGACCTGGAATCCGGACCCGAGGTCCTGCGGCCGCTGGTGCAGGCCCGCCCGATACCATTGCCGTGGCACCGGCGGACCCAGATCGTGCGAGACGTCGCGCTTGCCCATGGTCGCGACCGCGAGCCCGGGCTCGGGCGTCGACTGCACCACGGCCCAGACCTCGAGCGCCGGCCGCAGGCCCGGGCCGAGGCCGGAGACCTCGGGCGTCCGCTCGGGCAGCCGCGCGGCCGCTTCGGCATAGCCTCTGGCATCCAGGCTGAAATAACAGCCGCTGCGCAGGACCACCTCGGTCGGCCGGCCGAGCTCGGCGGCGCCGAAGATCCGGCTCACCTGGTCGAAATATCTCGAGCCGCCGGCGCTCAGAATGACTGGCCCCGGCGCGAACAGATCCTCGCGGGCACAGGCGCGCGCGATCTCGACTAGGAAGTTCAGAAAGGCC
>DATAOG010000549.1:0-2582 GCA_036265855.1 Geminicoccaceae bacterium
CCACAGCGGGCGGCCGTTGTCGAGCCTGAGCCCGAACACCTCGGCCGAGGAGTAAGGCACGACCACGATCCCGGCATCGATCGCCGGGCTCGGGCCACCCAACAGGCCGGCACCCTCGAAGAAGCCGGTGTGACGCCAGACCGGGCGGCCGGTCTGGCCGTCGAGCGCGTACAGCTGGTTGTCGGCCGAGAGCACCAGCACGCGCCCCTGGGCGACGGTCGGCGCGGCGTGGAGCGGCAGGGCGAGATCCTGGCGCCAGATCTCGGTGCCCTTGCTGGCGTTCACCGCCAGGACCTTGCCCGAGCTCATGGTCACGAACAGCCAGCCGTTGTCGTAGGCGAGGCCGCCGTCGAGCAGACCACCCTCGGCATGGATCCCCTCGGGCCGGTACTGCCAGCGGCGCTGGCCATCGCTGACGTCGAACGCGCTGATCACGCCCTCGGCGTCCATCGTGTAGACGTGGCCCTGAGCGACCACCGGCTGCGCCAGCAGCTGGCTGGCGCCGCCGGTGCCGCTGCCGATCCCGACCCGCCACGCGAGCTTGAGATTGTCCTGGGCGGCCAAATGATGCATCGCGTGGCTCGGAACGCCGCCCGCCTGCGGCCAGTCCGGATTGACCACCGGCGGCGGCAGCCGGATCGGCAGATCCGACAGGCGGGGGTCGGCCGCGAGCTGGCGCTCGAGCAGCATGACCGGGACCCGCTTGCCCGGGAGCGGCGTCTTGTTATCGCCGCCGAACCAGGAATTGCCCCCCGAGCAGGCCGCGAGCAGCAGGACAATCGAAATCAGGAACTGACGGGCGGACATCATTGACCGGTCTGTGCCGGGGCGGCCTCCACGGGCGCATCCTTGCCTGCGGTCTTCGGCGCGGGCGCGGGCGGACCGCCGAGCGAGGCCAAAAGCTCGCCCGCGCGCCGGCTCAGATCGGGCGGCGTCCCCGGGTCCTGGGCCAGATCCTCGAGCGTGCGCCGCGCCGCGTCCGTCTGACCCGCGCGCAGCTGGGCCAGCGCCTGCAGCTCGAGCGCGCTGTAGCGCCAGGGCGCGCCGGCCTCGGTCAGCCCCGCCAGCCGGCCGGTGAGCGTCGCCGGATCGGCCGTGTCGAAGTCGCGCTGGACCGCCAGGAGATCGCCGAGCTGCCGGTATTCCGGCGCCGCCTGATCGTCCTTGGACAGGCTGGTCAGCGCCTGCTCGGCGCCCTTGGCCTGGCCGGCCTTGGCCTCCGCCTCCGCGGCGCGCAGCCGGGCGATGATGCCGTAGCCGCTGTCGGCTTCCTGGGCCAGCGCCAGGAACGCCTTGCCGGCCTGATCGGGCTTGTCGCCGCGCAGCAGGTCCTCGGCCGCGGCATAGCGTCTGGCCTCTTCGAGGCGCTGGTTGTGCTGCCAGGTCCGCCAGCCGACGCCGGCCGCGGTCCCGAGCACGATCGCGAGCGCCCCGGCGATCAGATAGACGCCATACTGCCGGGCCAGCTGGAGCCAGCGGTCCTGGCGGACGGCCTCATCGACCTCGCGGATGAATTCGTCGCTGTTGACCGACCCACGCATGACGGAGCGCGCCCTGTCGTTGATGGTGGGGCGGCCGGGCCCGGTTCGGACTGCTCCGAACACCCGGCGGGCCGGCGCCCGCCCCGTAGGTATGGGAGGGCTTGCGGTTTGGCAAGGCCGCCGCACGGTTCTATAGAGGGGCGGTCTTGCTCGAGGCACCGATGCCCCGTCTGTTCGTCGCGCTCACGCTGCCCGATCCGGTCAAACGCTCGCTCGAGCCGCTCGCCCGTGGGCTGGGCGACGTCCGCTGGCTCGACCCGGAGCAGCAGCACCTGACGCTCCGCTTCATCGGCGAGCTGGACAACGGCCGCCTCGAAGAGGTGGCCGAGGCGCTGGGCCTGGTCGAGGGCTCGCCGTTCGAGCTCGGGCTCGAGGGGCTCGGGCATTTCCCGCCGCGCGGCGAGCCTCAGGTCCTTTGGACCCGGGTCGCGAAGAGCCCCGAGCTTGCAAGCCTCAGGCGCCGGATCGACCGGACGTTGGCCGCGATCGGCCTGCCGCCCGAGGGCCGCAAGTTCACGCCGCACGTGACGCTTGCCCGGGTGCGCGCGCCGCTCTCGCGCGAGCGGTTCGGCACCTACCTGATGCGCCACAACCTGTACCGCAGCGAGCGCTTTCCGGTCAGCAGCTTCCATCTGTTTTCGAGCCGGCTCAAGCCGGACGGCGCCCAGCATCTGCTCGAGGCGAGCTACGAGCTGGTGCCGGGACTCGATGACGAGCCGGACTGAGCTCGACCGGCTGCTGGCCGAGGTCGCGGCCTGCGCGGTCTGCGCGCCGCATCTGCCGCTCGGGCCGCGGCCGATCCTGCAGATCGGGTCCGGCGCGCGCCTGCTGATCGTGGGCCAGGCGCCCGGGCGGACCGTGCACCAGCGCGGGATCGCGTTCGATGACCGCGCGGGCGATGCGCTCCGGGCCTGGCTCGGCCTCGAGCGTGCCATCTTCTACGATCCCGAGCGGGTCGCGATCCTGCCGATCGGTCTCTGCTACCCAGGGCGCGGCCGGGGCGGCGACCTGCCGCCGCGCCCCGAATGCGCGCCGCTCTGG
>DATAOG010000550.1:0-5896 GCA_036265855.1 Geminicoccaceae bacterium
GCCGCCTGGACGGCTGCCGGGCGCAGCAGCTGATCCTGAGCGGCCGCCTGTACGACGCCGAGGAGCTCGAGCAGATGGGCCTGGTCGATCTCGTGGTCGAGCCCGGCACGGGGCGGAGCGCGGTCCGCGACTGGCTGGCGCGCAACCACCGGCGCCACGCGGTTCTGCGGAGGCTCAGCGAGGTCCGCCGCCGCTGCCAGCCGGTCAGCTACGACGAGCTGATCGAGGTCACCGAGCTCTGGGTGGCGACGGCGCTCGGCCTGGACGAGGCCGACCTGCGGCGGATGGAGCGGCTCGCGGCTGCGCAGCAGCGGCGCCGGAGCCGGGAGGGCCAGTCAGCAGATCCCCCGTTCCTGCTCAGCGCTGCCGGCTGACCAGATCCGGGCGCGGCGCCGCGAGCTCCGCGACCAGGGCGCGCCGGAGCCGCTCGAACTCGAACCTGAGGCGGGCGACGTGCTCGGCGCCGCGCGCCGCCAGCTCCGCCGGGCCGATCCCGCGCCAGGCGAGGCAAAGCTCGAACAGCGCGCTCGCGCCGATGTGAGCGGCGCTGCTGCGGAGCGCGTGCGCCCGGTCGCGAAACGCGGTCGCATCGGCCGCGGCGGCACCGGCTTCGAGCTCCGCGATCAGCTGTTCGGCATCGGCGATGAAATCCTCGATCAGCTGGTCCAAAAACTCCTGATCGTCGTCCAGCTCGCGCAGGCGGTCGAGCAGCGCCGGGTCGAGCACCGGCAGCCGGCTCGGATCGGTGCCGGACGGCGTCCGGTCCTGCTGCGGCGCGGGGTGAGCGGGAGCTTCGCCAGCGACCGCGGGACGGGTCAGTCGCTCGACGAGCGCCAGCAGCTCCTCGACCGCGACCGGCTTGGTCACATAGGCGTCGACCCCGGCCGCCTCGCACTGCCGGCGGCTCTCCTCGGTCGCGTCGGCGGTCAGCGCCACGAATGGCGGCAGGTCGCGACCGCCGGTCCCGAACCGATGCAGCTTGACCGCATCGAGGCCGCCCATGACCGGCATGTTCAGGTCCATGATCACGAGGTCGAATCGGTCGGCCGCCATGGCATCGAGCGCTTCCTCGCCGTTGCCGACCAGGATCACCTCGTGCCCGGCGCCGCGCAGCATCTTGTCGATCACGAGCTGATTGATCCGGTTGTCCTCGGCGACCAGGATCCGACGGCTCGGCCCGACCCTGGGCAGCGCCCGGCTCCGGTCCCCGGGATCGGCGGGCCCGTCGGCGATCGTCAGCGCCGCGTGCAGGCTGGCATACAGAAGATCGTCGCTGACGGTATCGGACAGCCGGACCAGATAGTCGCCCGCCGGGGCTGGCCCGGCGCCGGCGATCAGCACCGCGTTCAGCGGCTCGGCCGGCAGACGCCGCGCCCAGTCGGCGCGCAGCCGGCGCTCATGCGCGGCCGCCGACGCCCCGAGCAGCAGCAGCGCGCGCCGCCGCCCGGCGTCCTCGAGCTCGGCCGCCGCGGCTTCCGGGCCGCTGGCGAGCACGACTTCGACGCCCCAGCCCGCGAGCCGACGATGGTAGCCGACGGCGGCAGGCGGCGCGCCGATCACGACCACGCGCCCGCTCAGCGCCCGTTCGCCGTCCGGGCGCCGGGCGAAGGTGCCTCGAAACCTGAAGCACGAGCCGACGCCTGGCGTGCTCTCGACGACCAGCGAGCCGCCGAGCTGCTCGGTCAGCTGACGCGCGATCGCGAGCCCGAGCCCGGTGCCGCCATAGCGCCGGGTGGTCGACTCGTCGGCCTGGGTGAAGCGCTCGAAGATCCGCTCCTGCGCGTCGGTCGGAATCCCGATGCCGGTGTCCTCGACCTCGATCCGCAGCGTCACCAGTTCGCGTTCGATCGCGTCGCCCACCAGGCGGATCGTGACCCGGCCCCGCTCGGTGAACTTGATCGCGTTCGCAGCCAGATTGACCACAATCTGATGCAACGACCGGCGGGCTCCGTGGAGCCGGTGCGGCACGGCCGGGTCGATCTCGAGCAGGAGGCTCAGCCCCTTCTCGACCGCCTGGTGGTGGAGCAGCGCGTGCACGGCCGCGAGCAGCCCGTGCAGATCGAAATCGACCGGCGGCTCGGGCCGCTCCGACTCGATCCGGGCGATGTTCAAGATGTCGCCGATCATCTCGAGCAGGTTCTGGCCGGCGTTGCGCACCGTCTCGACCATGTCGCGCTGGGCGCCCTCGAGCGCCGTGCCGCGGAGCAGATCGGCCATGCCGATGATCGCGTGCAGCGGCGTGCGCAGCTCGTGACTCATGGTCGCGAGAAACCGGCTCTTGGCGCGGTTGGCCGTCTCGGCCCGATCCAGCGCGTCGGTCAGCCGGATCAACAGGGTCGCGGCGTAGGCCGGCAGCAGCAGCAGCGCGAACCACAGGCCCGCGGACAGCGCCGGCTGACGTCGCCAGTAGTCGGTGAGCGCGATCACCAGGGCAAAGCTGCACAGGCTCGCCAGCGCCGATACCAGCAGGTAGCGACGACCGTAGCGGAAGCCCATCCCGAAGGTCACCCAAAGGTAAAACGGATAGAAGACCGCCGCGGTCTCCTCCCCGACGGTCAACGCCATGGTCAGGGTCAGCATGTCGAGCCCCATCCCGGCATACCGCCGGGCCGGGCGGGACCCGGGCCGCCACAGCAGATGTCCGAGCAGGACGAGCGCGCCGATCAGGTAGGCGATCCCGAGCGGCCGGCAGCGCTGCGCCAGCATCGCCCCCTCGCCATCGCCCTGGGCCGCCAGCCAGAGATAGCTCAGGCAGCCGAGGGCGATCGCGACCCGGATCAGAATCTGCTCGTGCTCGCTGTCGGGGCGGTCGCGGAGCCGGCGCGCCAGGCCGCGGCCGGCGAGCAGCATCCGCCCGGCGCCCGCCCGCCACGACGCCCGGGCCGGCGGCCGGCGGGCTGCCGGCCGGGCCGGCTGCCTCGCGGGTGGGTCCGGCCGATTTTGCCCATCAGCCTCGAGCCCGAACACCGACGGGGCTCGCTCCGGAGCGCCGCCGCTTCCCGGCGGGCGGCCCGGGGCGCAGCTGTCGCGGCGGTCGTCCGCGAGCGCGGCGTCCTCCAGCGGGCTTAGGTGCGCGCTCACGACCACCGCCCCGACGCGCGCCGGCCGCGTCCCGAGTGCCCGGATGTGCCGCTGGTCCCCATACCGAGCCGCGCCCGACGGCGACGCCAGCTCAGCCCGAGGCTACGGCCGGCAGGTCCCGGCCCTGGAACAGGACGTGGAAGTCGTCCGCCGGCAGCGGTGGACTGATCAGATCGCCCTGCGCCTCGTCGCAGCCGAGCTGATGCAGACGGGCCAGCTGGTCGGCGGTCTCGACGCCCTCGGCAGTGACCTTCAGGCTCAAACTGTGGCCGAGATCGATCACGGCGCGCACGATCGCCTCGTCCTGGCCGTCGTGACCGATCTTGTGGACGAAGCTCTGGTCGATCTTGAGCCGCTGGATCGGCAGCCGCTTGACGTAGGCAAGCGAAGAGTAGCCCGTGCCGAAATCGTCGAGCGAGAAGTTGACCCCGATCTGATGCAGCCGGCGCAGGCTGGACATCACGGCCTCACTGTTGTCGAGCATGACGCCCTCGGTCAACTCGATCTCGAGCCAGGAGGGGTCGAGCCCGGTCTCGGCAAGAGTGTTCTCGATCAGGCTGGCGATCGCGCCCTCGCGGAACTGCAGCGGCGACAGATTGACCGAGAGCCGCAGATCCGGCAAGCCCGCGATCTGCCACCTCCGGTGCTGGCGGCAGGCATGCTCGAGGACCCGCTCGGTCAACGGACCGATCAGGCCGATGTCCTCCGCCAGACCGACGAACTCGCTCGGCCGGACCATGCCGCGGCGCGGATGGCGCCAGCGCAGCAGCGCTTCGATGCCGACGATCTGGCCGCTGCGCAGATCGCGCTGCGGCTGGTAGTGCACGGTAAACTGGTCGGCCGCGAAGGCCTGCCGCAGCTCGCGCTCGAGCAGGCCGGTGCGGCGGGCCACGAGATTCATCTGCGGCGCGAAGAAGCAGCTGCTGTTGCGGCCGTTCGACTTGGCCCGATACATCGCGAGCTCGGCGTTCTTGAGCAGCCGGTCGGCGGCCTGACCGTCGCCCGGGAAGAGCGTCAGCCCGATGCTGGCGCTGGTGTGAAGCTCCTCGCCGTTGATCACGAACGGCTGCCCGAAACTGTCGATCAGCCGGCGCGCGAGCGCGCGCGGCTCGTCCGCGGTCCGGACATCGCTCTGAAGAATGACGAACTCATCGCCGCCGAGCCGGGCGATCGCATCGGTCTCGCGCAGACAGGACTGGAGGCGCTCGGCGACCGCCTTGAGCAGCAGGTCGCCGCAGGGCAGGCCGAAGGCGTCGTTGATGCCCTTGAACCGGTCGAGGTCGAGCAAGAGTACCGCAGCGGCAGTGTCGCTGCGGCGCGCCCGCGCGAGGGCGTGGTCGAGATACTCCCGGAACAGCGCCCGATTGGGCAGACCCGTCAGGGCATCGTGGCCGGCCTGGTGGCGCATCCGCGCCTCGGCCCGCCGCAGCTCGGTGATGTCCAAGGACACCGTCACGACGTCGGCGACCCGGCCGGCCTCGTCGAGCAGCGGCGACTTGGTGGTCAGTAGCACGCGCTCGTCGTGCGAGAAGGGGCAGGTCACCTCCTGCTCGAAGCTCGGCAGGGTCTCGCCGGTCTCGAACACCTTGGCGTTGAGCACCAGCTGTCTGGTCGCCTGCTCCTCACCGTAAACCTGCTCGAGGCTGAGCCCGATCGCGGCCGCCGGATCGACCCCGTAGATCTGCTTGTGCGCGCTGTTGATCAGCGTGAGCCGACCGTTGCGGTCGACCGCGCTGATGGTTGCCGGCACGGTGTCGATCAGTCGACGCAGCCGCAGCTCGCTGGCTCTCAGCGCCGCCTCGTGCTGCTCGGTGCTCGACAGCAGCTCGCGCCGCAGCTCGTCGGTCCGTTGCTCGAGCAGTTTCTGCTGCTTGCGCAGGGTCAGGAGGTTCCGCGCCCGGGCGCGGAACTCGACGTGGTCGACCGGGCTCAGCAGGAAGTCGGTGGCCCCGGCTTCCAACGCGTGATAGCAGAAGCTGCGATCCTCGTAGACCGTGACCACCACGACCGGGACCTCGGCGGCGCCCGGCAACGCCCGGAAGACCCGGGTGAAATTGGCGCCGTCCATGCCCGGCATCTTGTAGTCGGTGATCACGAGATCCGGCAGCGACTCCAGAGCCGAGTCGAGCGCCGCCTGCGGGCTGGCGAATGCCTTGACCCGGACACCTTCCTCGACCGAGGCCGCCAACCGGGTAAGTATGTTCCGATTGGTCACCCGGTCGTCGATCACTAAAACGGTCGGCATTGCAAACGAAGACTCGACGATCGATCGGGCGATCATCCAAGGAGTTGACCCGCTGGACCCTCCTTAGCGGAGGGATCATTTTTCATCAAGCAAAAGGTGAAAAGCCAAATGGCTCGTAAACATCTATGGTTAGCTTAGACGGGCCGACTTCGCGGTCTGGGCGAGTGGTGGCGGCGCCAACCAGGGGCCGCCACGAGGACCGCCCGTCGACAAGGTGCGCTTTGACCTTAGACGATCACCGTCCCTCCTCCTCGCCGCAGGCCCCGTCAACCGAGAATCATGAGCCGCCCCCCGAGCCGTTGCCCGTGCTGGTGGCAGCTCGGGCGGCCGCCTGCCCCACAGTGAGCGGGCTCGCACGGTTCGGGCCGGCCGCGTCGGCGCTGGTGGGTCTCAGCCTGGCCTGGGCACCGACCAGGCCGGCTCAGCCACCGCAGCCATGCGCCGACACCGCACCAAGCACGGATCGCACGGTGCGGGCTGGCCCATCGGCATTGGTCAATCTTGGCCATCGCCTCGACGAGCCCGGCTGAGCCGACCGAGCGATCAGCCGGCCATCTGCCCGGCGCTGAG
>DATAOG010000551.1:0-2429 GCA_036265855.1 Geminicoccaceae bacterium
TGCAGGCTCAAGCTCGCCGATCCGGGCGAGCTCGACCAGCTGATGGATGCCGCCGCCTACCAGGCCTACGTCGCGAGCCTGGCCTGAGCCAGGGGAAGCAGCATGTCCGAACGTGAGCGGTCGCTGACCGAGCTCGAGAACCGGGAAGAATTCGTCCGCCGCCACATCGGCCCGGACGAAGCCGAGATCGGCGCGATGCTCGAGGTCGTCGGCGCGGCCTCGCTCGAGGATCTGATCACACGTGCGACGCCGCGGGCGATCCGAACGCGCCGGCCGCTCGAGCTGCCGCCGGCCAGGACCGAGACCGAGGCGCTCGCGGCGCTGCGCCGGATGGCGGCGCGGAACCGCGTGCTGACCTCGATGATCGGCATGGGCTACTACGGCACGATCACGCCGCCCGTGATCCTCCGCAACGTCATGGAAAATCCGGGCTGGTACACCGCCTACACTCCCTATCAGGCCGAGGTCAGCCAGGGCCGGCTCGAAGCGCTGCTGATCTTCCAGCAGATGACCGCCGAGCTGACCGGGCTCGAGCTCGCCAACGCCTCGCTGCTGGATGAGGCGACCGCCGCCGCCGAGGCGATGGCGATGGCCAAGCGGGTCAGCAAGAGCAGCGCCAGGGCGTTCTTCGTCGATGCCGACTGCCACCCGCAGACGCTTGCGGTGCTGCGCACGCGCGCCGAGGGCTTCGGGTTCGAGATCACGGTCGGCGACCCGTTCGTCGATCTCGACGGCAAGGACGCGTTCGGCGCGCTCTTGCACTACCCGGGCTCGAGCGGCGCGGTCCGCGATTTCCGCCCGGTGATCGAGAAGCTGCACGCCCGCTCGGCGCTCGCGATCGTGGCGACCGATCTCTTGAGCCTCGTGCTGCTGACGCCGCCCGGCGAGCAGGGTGCGGACATCGCGATCGGCAGCGCCCAGCGCTTCGGCGTGCCGATGGGCTACGGCGGCCCGCACGCCGCGTTCTTCGCCACCAAGGATCAGTACAAACGCGCCATGCCCGGGCGCCTGATCGGAGTCTCGGTCGACCGCCAGGGCCGCCCGGCGCTGCGCATGGCGCTCCAGACCCGCGAGCAGCACATCCGGCGCGAGAAGGCGACCAGCAACATCTGCACCGCGCAGGTCCTGCTCGCGGTCATGGCCGCGATGTACGCGGTCTGGCACGGACCCCAGGGGCTCGCCCGGATCGCCAGTCGCGTCCACCGGCTCGCGAGCATCCTGGCCGAAGGCCTGCGCAGATCCGGCGTCGAGGTCGTGACCGAGGCGTTCTTCGACACTCTGACCGTGCGGGTCCCGGGCCGGGCGCGTGAACTCGCGGCCCGCGCCGAGGCGGCCGGCATCAATCTCCGCCTGATCGATGTCGATCACCTCGGCATCGCCTTGGACGAGACGGCCCGGCGCGAAGATCTCCTGACCTTGTGGTCGGTCTTCGGCGCGGCGACGATCGATGTCGAGCAGCTCGACCGGACGCTCGCGCCGTGCCTGCCCGAGGAGCTCAGCCGGCAGAGCGCGTTCCTGACTCACCCGGTGTTCCACAAGCACCACAGTGAGACCGAGATGCTGCGCTACCTGCACCGGCTCCAGGGCAAGGACCTGGCGCTCGACCGCAGCATGATCCCGCTCGGCTCCTGCACGATGAAGCTGAACGCGACCGCCGAGATGATCCCGGTGACCTGGCCGGAGTTCGGCGCCCTGCATCCGTTCGCGCCCAGGCAGCAGGCGGCGGGCTATGGCCAGCTGTTCGCCGAGCTCGAGGCGATGCTGCGCGAGATCACGGGCTTCGCTGCGATCTCGCTGCAGCCGAACGCCGGCAGCCAGGGCGAGTACGCCGGCCTGCTCGCGATCCGGCACTATCATCGCGCCAATGGTCAGGGGCAGCGCGACGTCTGCCTGATCCCGGCCTCGGCCCATGGCACCAATCCCGCGAGCGCCACGATGGCCGGCCTGCAGGTCGTGGTCGTCGGCTGCGACGATGAGGGCAACGTCGATCTCGCCGACCTCGAGGCCAAAGCGGCGCAGCACAAGGATCGCCTGGCCGCGCTGATGATCACCTATCCCTCGACCCATGGCGTGTTCGAGGAGGCGATCCGCGACATCTGCGACACGGTGCATGCCGCCGGCGGCCAGGTCTATCTCGACGGCGCCAATCTGAACGCGCTGGTCGGCATCTGCCGGCCGGCCGAGATCGGGGCGGACGTCGCCCACATCAACCTGCACAAGACCTTCTGCATCCCGCACGGCGGCGGCGGCCCCGGCATGGGGCCGATCGGGGTCAAGGCCCATCTGGCGCCGTTCCTGCCGGGCCACGCCGTCGTGCAGGGCGTCAATCCGGCCGCCGCGGACGAGCGATCGGCGACCCAGGTTTCGGCCGCGCCCTGGGGCTCACCCTCGATCCTGCCGATCTCCTGGGCGTACATCGCGATGATGGG
>DATAOG010000552.1:0-3718 GCA_036265855.1 Geminicoccaceae bacterium
GAAATGGACCAGCATCAGGATCGCCGCGCCGACCAGCAGCTTGTCGGCGATCGGATCGAGCATGCGCCCGAGCGGCGAATGCATCGACCAGCTGCGCGCCAGGTAGCCGTCGAAGAAATCGGTGACCGCCGCGAGCGTGAAGATCGTGCAGGTGGTCCACTGGCCGAACTCGCCCCCGATGTAGAAGGCAGCGACCAGCGCCGGCACCGCGGCGATCCGCGATACGGTCAAGAGGTTCGGCGGGTTGGTCATCATCGGGCCGCGCCCCTAGCTCCCGTCGTGAAAGGCGTCGTAGACGGCCCTGGCGACCGCCTTGTTGATCCCCGGCACCCGCTCGAGGTCCAGCAGCCCTGCGGTCTCGATCGCGCGCACCGAGCCGAAATGGCTGAGCAGCGCCTTCTTGCGCCTGCCCCCGACCCCCGGCACGCGGTCCAGCGCGGAGCGCCCGACCGCCTTGCCGCGCCTGTTGCGATGGCTCGTGATCGCGAAACGGTGGGCCTCATCGCGCAGGCGTTGGAGAAAGTATAGGACCGGGTCGCGCGGGTCCAGCTTGAGCGGCGCCCGCTCGGGCAGATAGAGGGTCTCGCGCCCGGCGTCGCGGTCCGGCCCTTTGGCGATCGCCAGCACCGGCACGCCGTCGACGCCGCAGCCGCCGAGCGTCTCGAGCGCCGCCGACAGCTGGCCCGGGCCGCCGTCGATGATCACGAGGTCCGGCCACTGCCCGCTCTGCCGCTCCGGGTCCTCCCGCTGCAGCCGGACGAACCGGCGGCCCAGGACCTCGCGCATCATTGCGTAGTCGTCGCCCGGCGTCAGATCGCGATTTCTGATGAGGAACCTGCGGTAGCCGGACTTGTTGAGGCCCTCCGGCCCGGCGACGATGAAGGCGCCGAGCGCGTCGGTGCCCATGATGTGGCTGTTGTCGTAGACCTCGACCCGGGCGGGCGGCTCCGGCAGCCCGAGGCGCTCGCCCAGGCGCTGCAGGAGCTTCGCCTGGGCGCTGCTCTCGGCGAGCTTGCGCGCGAGCGCCAGTCTCGCGTTGGTCTCCGCCTGCACGACCAGCTGGCGGCGCTCGCCGCGCCTGGGGCAGGCGAGCTCGACCCGGCGCCCGGCACGGACCGCGAGCGCCTCGGCCAAGAGCGCCTCGGAGGCCGGCGGATGGCTCAGCAGGATCAGCTTCGGCGGCGGCCGGTCGCTGTAGAACTGGCCGAGGAACGCATCGATCAGCTCCGCCGGCAGGGCGTCCTGGGCATGGCTCGGGTAGTAGGCCCGATTGCCGTAGTTCTGCCCGCTCCGGTAGAAGAACACCTGCACGCAGGCCTGGCCGCCGTCCTGCGCCAGCGCGATCACGTCGGCATCGTCGACCGTGCTGACGTTGATCCCCTGGCGCGTGCTGATGTGGGCGAGCGCCTTCAAGCGGTCCCGGATCGCCGCCGCCTGCTCGAAATCCAGGCGCCCGGCCGCGCTCGCCATCTCCGCCTGCAGCTGCTCCTGGATTGCGCCGCTGCGGCCGGAAAGGAACGCGCGCGTCTGCTCGACCAGCTGCGCGTAGGGCTCCGGCTCGATCCGGCCGACGCAGGGTGCCGTGCAGCGCTTGATCTGGTACTGCAGGCAGGGCCGGGTGCGATTGGAAAAGATGCTGTCCGGGCAGGAGCGGATCGGGAACGCGCGCAACAGTGCCGAGAGCGTCTCGTTGACCGCGCCCGAGGACGCGAACGGCCCGAAATAGTCGCAGTCCTTGCGCTTCGCGCCCCGGTGCCGGCCGATCCGCGGGAAGGGCTGCCCGGGCGTGATCTTGCCGACGTAGATGTAGGGGAACGACTTGTCGTCGCGCAGGACGATGTTGTAGGGCGGCCGGTGGCGCTTGATCAGGTTGCACTCGAGCAGCAGCGCCTCGACGTCGTTGGCGGTGCTCACGACCTCGAGGCCGCGGGTCAGCGTCACCATGCGCTGCAGGCGCGCGCTCAAGCCCGCGGGCTTGGTATAGGCGAGCACCCGCTTCTTGAGCGATTTCGCCTTGCCGACGTAGAGCACCTCGCCCTTGGCGTCGAGCATCCGGTAGACGCCGGGCCCGTTGGGCAGGCTCGCGACGTGCGCGTGGATCAGGGCCGCGCCGCTCTGGCGGCTCCCGGTCTCGACGGCCGCACTCGCCGCGGCGCCGGTCCCCTGCTCCGCGCTGATCGGCCGGTTGCTGCTCTGGCTCATGGCGTCCTGCTCGCCTGAATCTGGCCATCCGGGCGGGCAGCGTCAATCAACCGTTGGCAGCGGCCGGGGGTCGGCCTCCGATCTGGGCGGAGTCTCCTAGAGCGCCTCGCCGCGCGCGAGCTTCGGCAGGTCGCCCGCAAGGCCCATACCGCGGCGCATCGCCAGCTGCCGCAGCGGCGCGAGCCAGCCGAGCGCGTTCAGGCCGGCCATCCGCAGCAGCCGGGCCGCGGCAAGGTCGGTCGAGAACAGCCGGTTTAGCCCGTCGGTGAGCCCGACCACGATCCGCACGTCCGCCTGCCGCCAGCGCTGGTAGCGGATCAGGACCTCGCCGCTGCCCGGATCCTGCCCGGCCCGGGCCGCGTCGACCAGGACCTCGGCGAGCGCGGCGACGTCCCGCACGCCGAGGTTGAAGCCTTGGGCATGGATCGGATGAACCGCGTGCGCGGCGTCCCCGACCAGCGCGACCCTCGGCCCGACCATGCGCCGCGCCCGATGGGCGCTCAAAGGATAGCCGCTCGGCCGGCCGCAGACCTCGAACGCGGCGAGCGCACCGCCGGTCTGCTCGAGCAGCGCACCGAGCAGATCGCTCGCCGCCCCGCCGAGCAGGCGCTCGGCCTCCGGCGCGCGCTCGACCCAGGTGACCGCGCTCAGATCGGGCCCGAGCGGCAGCAGCGCGAGCGGGCCGGCCGGCCGGAGGTACTCCCGGACCAGCGCTTCGTGAGGGTCGCGATGGCGGACCGCGAAGGTGATCGCAGTCTGAGGGTAGCGCCAGCGCTCGACCTCGAGGCGGGCAAGCGCACGCACCGTCGAGTTGCGCCCGTCGGCGCCGACCAGCAGCGCCGCCGCCAGCGCCCGGCCGTCGTCCAGGACCGCGCGCACGCGGTCGAGGCGGCGCTCGATCCGGGCGAGCCGCGCCGGCGCCAAGATCCGGATGCCTGGGCGGGCTTCGGCAAGCTCGAGCAGGCGCCGGCGCAGGCTCTGGTTCTCGATGCCGTAGCCCAGCGGATGCGGGCCGACCTCGAGCGCGTCGTAGGCGAGCTTCGCCCCGCTCGCGCGGTCCTCGACCCGAACACCCCAGACCGGCTCCGCGATGTCCGCTAGCGCCGGCCAGAGCCCGAGCCCGTCGAACACCCGCTTCGAGCCGTACATGAGGGCGAGCGCGCGGCCGTCGAACGGCGCCTGCCGCGCGTTTGCAAGGGGCTCCGCCTCGATCACCGTGACCGCCAGGCCCGCCCTCTCGAGCGCCAGGGCGAGCAGCAGCCCGACATGGCCGCCGCCTGCGATCAGCGTTTCCGGTTCACCGGGACAGCGCATCACCGGCGCACTCGACGCCGGTCCGGTCCGATCCGATTTCGGGCGCGACCCCAGGGGTCGCTCAGGCGATCGGCAGGCCGCCCTGCGGCTCGACGCTCCGCTGCTGCAGCGAGCTCTTCAGCTTCTCCAGCGCGCGGTGCTCGATCTGGCGCACCCGCTCCTTGCTGATCCCGAGGTCGCGGCCGAGGTCCTCGAGCGTGCG
>DATAOG010000553.1:0-3368 GCA_036265855.1 Geminicoccaceae bacterium
ACGGATCGGGCGGCACCGATGGTCTTCGCCGTGGCCTGCGCAGAATGCCGGAATCGCAATCAATAATGTGGCGCCGCAGATTGAACACAAGGAAGATGGATAACGCAGCCGGTTGCGTCTCACACGTGGCGACCGTCAGCTCTGGTAGGCGTGAGCGGCGCATGGAGCTGGAGGATCAACCTGCTTGATTCTTGCGTATTTGCGACATGATTGCAAAACGCTGTCATCGCTCAGATCGTGTGGAAGCACGGCATGTTGCCGTCATCTGTTGAGATTACCGATCAGATTGATCCGAGGTTGATGCGGTTGAGGCTCGATCAATGCTTGATACGCTCAGTAAAAGATGCGCCACTTTCGTCGCATGGTGACGCATCGATGCGCCTTGCGCAAGAATAAGATGCGCCGCTTGTGAATTAGGCGGCCAGCGATTACGACCGTGCCGGACCGAGTTTACTATGACTGCGCCGCCTGGATTGGCCATCCTGCAGTCGTAGCCGCCTCGATCGGTACTCGGAACTGGCGAAGCCGGCAGTCGGGAACCGGCCAGTATTGCCGGAGCCTGGCGGCGGACGGAGTGGCGGTTCGATGAAAGCGGCAGGGGCTCCGGGCTAGCGGAAGTTGCGGGAGTTGAAGCCGGCGGGGCGGCGGGCGAGCGGGCGCGGCTCCTTGGCGGCCCGGGCCTCGGGCGGCTCGAGGATGCCTTGGTAGATGTGCGGGTGGGAGCGGAAGTGGTCGAGGTCGCGCGGCCGGAAGAACGGGTCGCGCGGGTCCGGCGGGTTTCCGGTTTTGGCGTGGTCGGCGTGCGCGAGCGGCGATCTGAAGGCTTCGCCGGTCTCGGCCAGGCGCCGGAGCAGGTCGGTGCGGTCGAGCAGGCGCTCGGCGACCACGTGGATCACGAGGCCTTCCTTCTGCAGCTTGCCCTGCACGGCCAGCAGTTGCGCGCCGAGCACGGTCTTGCGGAAGCGCTCGAACACCTTCGGCCAGACCACAAGGTTGGAAACCCCGGTCTCGTCCTCGAGCGTGATGAAGATCACGCCGCTCGCGGTCCCCGGCCGCTGGCGGACCAGCGTCAGGCCCGCGACCTCGACCCGCTTTCCGTCCTCGATCCCGGCGAGCTCTGCCGCCCGGAGCGTCCGGCGCGGCAGGAACGGCCGCAGCAGGGCCAAGGGATGGGCGCGCAGCGACAGCCGGAGGTTGGCGTAGTCCTCGGCGACCTCGTGGCCCTCGGTCATCGGCGGCAGCGCGACCGGGGTTTCACGAGGTGCCGTGCGCCCTTCGGCCCAGGCGAAGAGCGGCGGCAGATCGCGCTCATGCCCGGTGCGCTCGAGGCCGAGTGCCTGCCAGAGCGCGCCCCGCCGGTTCAGCGCGAGCGAAGTGAAGGCATCGGCGCGCGCCAGCCGGTCGAGCGCCGCAGCGCTCACCCCCGACCGGCGGCGCAGCTCGGGCAGATCGCGGTAGCCTTCCCCCCGGCGCAGGGCCAAGCGCGCGAGCTCCTCGGCCTTCAGCCCCTTGACTTGGCGAAAGCCCAGGCGCAGCGCCAAAGGGCGTCGTCCCTTGCGGTCCCCGGCCGGCGGCGCTGCCGCCGCCACCTCTTCCTGGGCCCGCGGCGCCGCCTCGAGCGTGCAGTCCCAGTCGCTCAGGTTGACGTCGACCGGCAGCACGGCGACGCCGTGGTCCCTGGCATCGCGCACGATCTGGGCCGGCGCGTAGAAGCCCATCGGCTGGCTGTTCAGGAGCGCGCAGGCGAACACCTCCGGATAGTGGCACTTGATCCAGGCCGAGACGTAGACCAGGAGCGCGAAGCTCGCCGCGTGCGACTCCGGAAAGCCATAGGTGCCGAAGCCCTCGATCTGCTGGAAGCAGCGCTCGGCGAACGCGCGCGCGTAGCCGTTTTCGGCCATGCCGTCGATGAACTTGGCGCGGAAGGTGTGGATCGTGCCGACCCGCTTGAAGGTCGCCATGGCGCGCCGCAGCCGATCGGCTTCGCTGGGCGTGAAGCCGGCGCCGACGATCGCGATCTGCATCGCCTGCTCCTGGAACAGCGGCACGCCGAGGGTCTTCTCGAGCACGCCTTTGAGCGCGTCCGAGGGATACTCGACCGGCTCCTCGCCGTTCCGGCGGCGCAGGTACGGGTGCACCATGTCGCCCTGGATCGGCCCCGGGCGCACGATCGCGACCTCGATCACGAGGTCGTAGAAGCTCTGGGGTTTCAGGCGCGGCAGCATGGTCATCTGCGCCCGGCTCTCGACCTGGAACACGCCGATCGAATCCGCCCGGCTCAGCATCTCGTAGACCGCGGGGTCCTCGGCCGGGATGGTCGCGAGCTCGAGCTTCTTGCCGTAGTGGCGCGCGAGCAGCTCGAAAGCCTTGCGGATGCAGGTCAGCATGCCGAGCGCCAGCACGTCGATCTTGAGGATGCCGAGCGCATCCAGGTCGTCCTTGTCCCATTCGACCATGGTGCGCTTGGCCATCGCGGCGTTGACCACCGGCACGACCCGATCGAGGCGCGAGCGGGTCAGCACGAAGCCGCCGACGTGCTGCGAGAGATGGCGGGGAAAGCCGGTGAGCTCGGCGGCGAGCTCGAGCGCCAGCCGCAGGCGCGGGGAGGTCGGGTCGAGGCCGCGCTCGCGCGCGAGCGCCTCGTCGAGCCCGCCCTCGCTCCAGCCCCAGATGCCGGACGCGAGCGCGCCGACCGCGTCCTCCGAGAGGCCGAGCGCCTTGCCGACCTCGCGGATCGCGCTGCGCGAGCGGTAGTGGATCACGGTCGCGGCGATGCCGGCGTGCTCGCGCCCGTACTTCCCGTAAACGTACTGAATCACCTCCTCGCGCCGCTCGTGCTCGAAGTCGACATCGATGTCCGGCGGCTCCTTGCGCTCGGCCGAGACGAAGCGCTCGAACAAGAGATCGAAGCGCTCGGGGTCGACCGCGGTGATGCCCAGGCAATAGCAGACCGCGGAATTGGCCGCCGAGCCCCGGCCCTGGCAGAGGATGCCCTTGCTGTTCGCGAAGCGCACCAGGTCGTGCACGGTGAGGAAATAGGGCGCGTAGCCGAGCTCCTCGATCAGCTCCAGCTCGTGCTCCAGCAGCGTGCGGACCTTGGCCGGCGGACCTTCAGGATAACGCCAGGCGGCGCCTCGCCAGGTGAGCCGGGCAAGATGCTCCTGGACGGTGAGCCCCGCGGGCGGCGGGTCGATCGGGTAATCGTAGCGCAGCTCATCCAGGGAGAAACGGCAGGCGTCGGCGATCTCGAGGGTGCGCGCGAGCGCCTCGGGATGGTGGCCGAACAGGCGCAGGGTCTCGGCCGGCGGCTTCAGGTGGCGCTCGGCGTTGGCCTCGAGCCGGAAGCCCGCCTGATCGATCGTCGTATG
>DATAOG010000554.1:0-1519 GCA_036265855.1 Geminicoccaceae bacterium
CGGCGGCCGCAACCAGCAGCAGCCACGGTCCGCCCCACCAGACCAGGCCCCAGGCGAACGGCAGCGCCACGAGCGAGCCCCAGGTCCCGGGCGCCTTCGGCAAGAGGCCGGCGCCGAACCAGGTCGCGAGCCAGAGCGCGGGCCGGTTCGGCCGCGCGGCAGCGACGCCCGCGCGCATCGGGGCTCAGACCGGCAGACTGACCGTGGCGATCGCCTGCGCGGCGATGCCCTCGCGCCGGCCGGTGAAGCCCAGGCCCTCGGTCGTGGTCGCCTTGACGCTGACCCGGCCGGGGTCGAGCCCGAGCAGCCCGGCCAGCCGCGCGACCATCGCGGCCCGGTGCGGCCCGATCCTCGGCCGCTCGCAGACGAGCGTCGCGTCGACGTGCTCGATTCGCCCGCCGGCAGCCTCGATCAGGCCGCGGGCGTGCTCAAGGAACAGAGCCGAGTCGGCGCCCGCCCAGCGTGGGTCGGTCGGCGGAAAGTGAGTTCCGATGTCACCGGCACCGAGCGCCCCGAGCAGCGCGTCGGTGACCGCGTGCAGCCCGACGTCGGCATCCGAGTGGCCGATCAGGCGGAACGGGCCGGACAGGCGGATGCCCATCAGCATCAGCCCGTCGCCCTGGCCCAGGCGATGGACGTCGAAGCCGAGCCCGGTCCGGGTGTGAAGGCGGGGAGCAAGCAGCCGCTCGGCGCGCGCGAGGTCGGCCCGCTCGGTGATCTTGAGATTGGCCTCGTCGCCCGCGACGGTGGCGATTACGAGACCCGCCGCCTCGGCGACCGCGACGTCGTCGGTCAAGCCGGCGCCGGCGGCCGCTCGGTGCGCCGCGAGGATCGCCTCGTAAGTGAAGCCCTGCGGGGTCTGCGCGCGCCATAGGCCCGAGCGCTCGACCGTGCCCAGCACGCGGCCGGCCGTCACCCGCTTCAGCGTGTCGGTCACCGGCAGGCCGGGCAGTACCGCCGGGTGCTGCGCGAGCCCGTCCAGCACCCGATCGATCAGGCCCGCATCGACCAGCGGCCGGACGCCGTCGTGGATCAGGACCACCTCCGGCGGCGCGCCGGCCAGGCTCTCAAGCCCGAGCCGCACCGACTCCTGCCGGCTCGGGCCGCCCTCGGCCGGCGCCAGCAGATCGAGCCCGCGGGCAGCCTGATTGTAGAGGTCGCGATCGTCGGGGTGAATCACGGCGCGCACGCCGCCGATCCGCGGATGGCTGCAAAAGCGCTCGAGGCAGTGCCGGAGCAGCGGCCGGCCGGCGAGCGGCTGCCACTGCTTCGGTCGCTCGCCCCCGAACCGCTGGCCACGACCCGAGGCCACGATCAGGGCCACGCATTCGGCCAAGTAGCTCTCCCAAGCTGCGCTCGGCCCTGGACGCCGGCCGATCCGAAGGCTAAGCGAGCGGCCGGCCGCTGCCAAGCGCGATGCAGGTCGCTTGCCGAGCGGAGCGGAACCGGCTATTGTCTGCTCACCTTTTGGGCAGTCTTGGCGACTGGCTAATGTTTAGTCACGCAAACATGCGGCGCT
>DATAOG010000555.1:0-2964 GCA_036265855.1 Geminicoccaceae bacterium
TTCCAGACCAAGCTGACCTACGGCGAGCAGCGGCGCATCTTCCGGATGATCCCGGGCCTCGAGAAAGCCGAATTCGCGCGGCTTGGCGGGCTCCACCGCAACACCTTCATCAACAGCCCCCGGCTTCTGGACCGGGAGCTGCGCCTGAGGGTGCGGCCGCACATCCGCTTCGCCGGCCAGATCACGGGCGTCGAGGGCTACGTCGAGAGCGCTGCGATCGGCATCCTCGCGGGCCGGTTCGCGGCCGCGGAGATCCGAGGCGAGAGGTTCGCGCCGCCGCCGGCGACCACAGCGCTCGGCGCTTTGCTCGGCCATATCACCGGCGGGGCCGCGGCCGAGACCTTCCAGCCGATGAACGTGAACTTCGGACTGTTGCCACCGCTCGGACGTGCGCTCAGCCGGGCCGAGCGCAAGCCGGCGCTGGCCCGGCGCGCGCTCGCCGACCTGGAGGCCTGGCTCGGCGCCCGGGCGCAGGCGGCGTGAGGGGTAGATGAGCAGCGATCCCGCCCAATCGTTTCCCGCCAATCCCGACCAGGCCACCTACTGGCATACCCGGGGCGAGCAGTGGGTCGCCAACCAGGCGTCGATCGACGCCCGGCTGGTTGCGGTGACCCAGGCGCTGTTCGCCCGCGCCGCCGCGCGTCCGGGCGAGCGCGCGCTCGACATAGGCTGCGGCACCGGGACCACGACGATCGAGCTCGCGGCGCAGGTCGGCGCGAGCGGTGCGGTGCTGGCGGCCGACATCTCGGCCCCGATGCTCGCGGTCGCCCGTCAGCGCTGCGCCGAGCGGGGCTACCGGCACGTGCGGCTCCTGCATGCCGACGCTCAGAGCCACGCCTTCGAGACGGGCTCGTTCGACCTGCTGCTATCGCGCTTTGGCGTGATGTTCTTCAGCGATCCGGTTGCCGCGTTTGCCAACCTCATGGGCGCGCTCAGGCCGGGCGGCCGGCTGGCGTTCGTCTGCTGGGCGCCCCTCGACGACAATCCCTGGTTCAAAGAGCCGCTCGCGGCCGGCGTGCGCCGGCTCGGCCCGCCCGAGCCGCAGCCGCCGCGCGCGCCCGGCCCGCTGGCACTCGCCGAGACCGGCTACGTCGAGGAGATCCTGGACGCCGCCGGGTTCGCCGAGGTTCGCATCGAGACCACGACGATCCCCCTTGCGGGCGCCGCGACCGCCGACGAGGAGGCGGCCTTCGCGGCGCTGCTCGGCCCGCTTTCGCGCCTGATCCAGACCCAGGAGCCGGACCCGGCGACCCGGCAGGCGATCATCGAAGATGTCGCCGAGCGCTTCCGGCCGTATCAGGGCGAGGCCGGAGTCCGGATACCCGCGAGCCTCCACTACGTCACGGCCCGCCGGCCCTGAATGCGTGGCGTGCGGCGGAGTCAGGAGTCGTGGTCGTCCTTGTCGCCCATGCGCGGCTGCGGCCGCATCCGGGTGGCGCGTTTGTGCTCGACCATGACGTGGCGGACCATCGGCCGATCGTAGCCCTTGGTGCGCTCGGCCAGCGTCTGGACGCTCGCCTTGACCTCGGCCAGCGCCTGCACGCCGGCCTTGGAGTCGGCGAGCGCCAGGATCGCCGCCTTGAGCTCGGCGAGCTGCTTCAGGATGATCTGGACATCATCCCGGGTCGCCGGCGGCGGCGCCGGTTGGAGCGCGTCGTGCGCCGCCCGCTCCAACGCCCGGTCGACCCATTCCCCGATCACCATCTCGGCCTCGGCGGCCGCCTCGCGCACGGCCTCCCGGGTCGACTCGTGCACGCCCTTGATGGTCCAGCTCGTGCCGGAACTGCCCGGCTTCCAGGCAGATGACGCCATGCTGGCCTTCCTCTCTGACTGCCCGCTACAAGCACGGCCTCAAGGCGGCGTCAAGTTGTCGGGCGCGTTTTGCCAAAATCGCGCATCTAAGGGGCCGGCGTCTACGACGGCTGAAGCGCTTCGGCATCGGTAAGCCAGCGCACGGCGAAGCGGGCGCCGTTCTGATCCATGAACGCCTCGAGCTCGGTCCAACTCAGGGGCTCCGGCTCGAGCGGCGCCGGCAGCTCGGGCAGGGCCGCGTGGTAGCAAGCGAAGGTCGCGAAATCGCCCGGGCAGTCGGCCTCGTCGACGCCAAGAAAGTACTCGTGCCGGCGGGCCCGGGCGATACGCTCGACGTCGGCCCGAAGCTGGCGGCGCGAAGCCCCATTCCGCCTCCGGCCACTCGCCGTCCGGCTCGGACGGGTCCCAATGGCGCCGCGCCGAGCCGTAGCGCTCCAGAAAGTCTGCAATCCGCACGTGGAAAGGGGCGCCGCCCCGAAACCCTCCACGCAAACGTCCTCGGCTCGGAGCGGCGGCGCCGGATAGCCCTCCTGCAGGCTCAGCGCCTGCACGAGATCGGCGATGGTCGCGGCGTCGGCGATCGTCGCCGGGCGCACCGCGACGGCCATCAGTCGACGAACCGACCCAGGCGGACCGCCGTGAGCCCGGGCCCGAGCCGGCGCGAGGGCATGATCAGCACGCAGTCGTCGTAGGGCGTGCGGACCGGGCGCGCGCCGTCGTGACCGATCAGGGTGCCTCGCCTGGGAATGACTTCGAGACCCTGGAAATCCTCGGCGAAGTGGAACGACTCGCCGTTCACGGTCACCGCATGGGTGACCTCGATCAGCCGTTGCGGCCCCGGCTCGGCGCCGCCCCCGAGCCCTGCCAGTGCTGCGGGCGCGACCAGGTCGAGCGCAGTCAGGAAGTGCCGGCAGGTCGCGAGCGCGACCTTGACGCTGCTCGCCGCCCAATGCTGGCCACACTCGACCAGCATCGCGGTGCGCGGGCTCGAGGGGTCGGAAAAGGTGCCGAAGTCGCGCATCCGGGCGCCGCCCCGATGGCCGGCGTCGGCGACCACGAGCCCCGGATAGCCGATCGCCGCGGCCAGCCGGCGGCCCTTCGCGGCAAGCCCGCAGAGCAGCAGCGGCGGGGCCGGCAATTGCATCGAATGCA
>DATAOG010000556.1:0-1883 GCA_036265855.1 Geminicoccaceae bacterium
CCCGATGTCCTTCCAGATCTCGGCCCAGACCTCGCGCGCGGAGGCGCCGAGCGCCCAGGCCTGCTTGACCCCGAGCGTCGGCCGGTAGGCGTCGTTGCAGAGGAAGGTGAGCTCGTGCCCCCACGCCATCCACATCGAGTAGCGCGAGCCGAGCATGATCCGGACGACGGTCTTCAGGCTCTGCGGCCAGCCCGCGATCGACCCGAGCGGGGTCGTCGACCAGTCGTGGCCCTGGATGCGCGCGCCCATCTCGCCGCCGCCGGCGGCGAAATCAGGCGAGCGCGTGCCAGGGTCGGCGTCCGGAAACCTGATCTCGATCAAGCGGTCTCCCTCGGGGAGCAGTCCCCTTCGGCGCCGCTCGCGCAGAATAGCCGAAGGCGGTGGGCAGACAAGCTCCGCGGGCGGGCTCACCCCAGGAGGTCGGACCGCCCGGCGTCGGCGGCGAGGTCGAGGAAGGTGTAGCGGTTGCGGATCAGACGCGCGTGGCGGACGGCCTGTTGGTAGAACCGCCCGGGCCAGCCGAGCGCCTCGGGCGTGGTCGGCGCGCCGGCCCGCTCGAGCACGGCGCAGAGCTCCCGGGCGGGCTTGTGGATCGCGCCGATCCGGGTGCGGATCTCGTCCCAGCGCTCAGAGATCCGATGGTTGAGCTGGATCGCGGCGCCGGGATCGACGCGCTTGTTGCGGAACTCCTGCCAGCAGGAATGGCCGAGCTCCGGGCCGAAGTGGCGGATCAGGCTCGCCTCGTCGACCTGCGAGGCCTCGATCTGCGGCGGCGGGCCTTCCAGCATCTCGGCCTGCAGGCGGGCCATGGTCAGCGTCGCGACCCCGATCTGCTCGCCGTGGAAGGCCCTGGCCCAGGCGGGATCGCCCAGCATGTCGCCGTAGTGGCTGATCAGATGCTCGCCCTGGCTCGCGGGCTCGCTGCCGCCGCAAAGGGTCATGCCGAAGCCGGACAGCGCGAGCGTCCTGACCAGCCGCCGGATCGCGTCCAGATCGCCCGCCACGAGCTTGGCGGAGGCCGCGAGCAGCGGGGCCTCGTCCGCGGCGAGCAGCGCGAACGGCGCCTGCCGGTAGGGCCGCCCGAGCAGCAGGTGCGCGAGCAGCCAGTCGGCCTGCGCGGTCGGGCGGCAGAGGCAATCGCCGAGCCCGGCCCGGATCAGGCGGACCGGGGCCGCGGCCAGGATCTCGAGATCGAAGAACACGGCCGCGGGCAGCCGGGCGGCGAGCGAGCGCTTGTGGCCGCGGACCGTGATCGCGGCGTTGATCGAGGTGTAGCCGTTCATCGAGGGCGCGGTCGCGAACACCGCGAACGGCAGGCCCGCCTCGGCGGCCGCGTATTTGCACAAGTCGTTGATCGTGCCGGAGCCGATCGCGATCAAGGCACTCGCACCGCTCGCGGCTTCGCGCAGCCGGTCGACCGTGTCGAGGTCGGGCTCCGGATGCTCCGGCAGAACGATGCTCAGCGTCTCTGCGATCCGGTCGAGCGCCTGCTCGACCCGGGACCCGAGCACCGCCCGCGTGGTCGGATCGCTGACGACCGCGAGCCGGCCGCCGAGGTTCAAAGCCGCGACCAGCTCGCCCTCCCGCCCGGCGAGGCTGTCCTCGATCACCACGGTCCGGACCGGCGCTGGCAGCGGCGCGCCGTCCTCGGGGTCGCGGAAGCGGCCGGCCATGAGCTGCGCGAGCGCGTCCGGCGCCATCAGCGCTGCCCGAACATCGGCCGCAGGCTCGAAAAGAGCTCGCGATACGTCCGGTAGGCGTCCTCGCAGGCGGCCCAGCCCGGGCGCGGATGGCATGGCCGGTAGGCGGCCGATGCCTGCCCGCGCGGCCGCAGCCGGTCGTCGGTGACCACGGCCTTCAGGCTCTGGCTCCCGATGTCGATC
>DATAOG010000557.1:0-4283 GCA_036265855.1 Geminicoccaceae bacterium
CCCCTCCCGGCTGGCGGTCTCGAGCTCGCTCTGCGGGCGACTAACGAGGGTGCGCCAGCGGTCCACGCCGAGCAGGTCGTGATGGTCGTGGTTCCCGAGCCTCCCCCGCCCCAGCCCGCGCCGGTCGCGGTCGCCGATGGCCCGCCGCCGCAGCCAGCGCCGGTGGCCGGCGCCGAGGGCCCGCCGCCGCAGCCGCCGGAGCTCAGGAAGGCCTCGGGCGGAGCGCTGGCCGTGCTGCTCACCGAGGACGGCCGGGCACCTGGCCGGATCCTGCAGGCGCCCGGGCGGATCAGCAGCGAAGGCAGCCTGGCGCTGCTGATGCTCGACTACGACGACCAAGGCCGGACCCGGCTGACCGGGGAAGCGCCGCCGGGTGCGCCGCTGCGGATCTATGTCGACAACCAGCCGGCCGCCGAGGCGATCGCCGAGCCGAGCGGCCATTGGGCCGCGGTTCTCGAGCACAATCTGGCCCCCGGCCAGTACACGTTGCGGCTCGACCAGCTCGGCAGCGAGGGACGGCCGGTCGCCAGGCTCGAGACGCCCTTCACGCGCGTGAACCAGCCGCCGATCCAGGGCAAGACCCAGGTCGACTACGTGATCGTGCAGCCCGGCAACTCGCTCTGGCGGATCGCCCGCCGCCTGTTCGGCAGCGGCACGGAATACGTGCAGATCTACGGTGCCAACAAGACGCTCATCCGCGACCCGGACCTGATCTATCCGGGCCAGGTCTTCGAAGTCCCGCCCGGCGCGAAGTCGTCCGGCTGACCGGTTCCGAGAGCGCTCGGCCGCTCAGACCGCCTGACGGTGCGCGCTCTGCCGGGTCAGCGCGTCGAAGTCGGCGACCAGCTGGCGCGTGATCTGCCCTACCTGGAAGCGATGTTCGTCGATTTCACGCACCGGCGTGACCTCGACCGCGGTGCCGGTGAGGAAGACCTCAGCGGCCCGGCTGAGCTCGCCGGGCTCGAGGTACCGCTCGACCACCTCGATGCCGCGGCCGCGCGCCAGCTCGATCACCGTCTGACGGGTGATGCCGTTGAGGAAACAGTCGGGCACCGGGGTGTGCAGCTTGCCGTCGATCACCAGGAACAGGTTGGCGCCGGTGCCCTCGGCGAGATGGCCGCGGTAGTCGAGCATCAGCGCGTCGTCATAGCCCTTCGCCTCGGCCTCGTGCTTGGACAGCGTGCAGATCATGTACAGGCCGGCGGCCTTGCTCTGGGTCGGCGCCGTGTCGGGGGCCGGCCGCCGGTAGATCGCCCGCGTCATGCGGATGCCCTTCAACCGGGCCTCGGGCGTGAAATAGGCGGGCCAGGTCCAGGCCGCGATCGCGACGTGGATCTTGGTCTTCTGCGCCGACACGCCCATCATCTCGGCGCCCCGCCAGGCGAGCGGGCGGACGTAGCCGTCACTGATGCCGTTGGCGGCGACCACCTGCTTGCAGGCCTGGTCGAGGGTCGGCAGATCGCAGGGCAACTGGAAGCCCAGCACTCTGGCGGAGTCGGCGAGGCGCCGGCTGTGCTCGGTCAGCTTGAAGATCCGGCCGTCGTAGACGCGCTCGCCCTCGAATACGCAGCTGGCGTAGTGCAGAGCGTGGGTCAGTACGTGCACCTTCGCGTCCCGCCACGGCACCATGGTGCCGTCGATCCAGATGAAGCCGTCGCGATCGTCGTACGGGACGAGGGACATGAGACGCTGCCTTTCCCGATCACCTGTGCTAAGAGACAGCGCGTAGCATCGAGCGTCCATGAGTGTCAACGTGACCGAGCCGAAGCTCGCCCGCAGCCTGCCGTTTGGCGCGCCCAACCCCTTGTTCCTGCGCGACGAGGAGCTGACCCGCGGGATCGAGCTCCTCGAGGCGGCGCACCGGACGCTGCTCGCCCGGCCGGACCGGCGGCTGACCGAGTTCGGGCTCAATCGCAACCATCAGCAGGTCCTCCACTGGGTCGGCCGCCAGCCCGGGATCACGATGGCCGAGCTGCAGCACCAGGTGCAGCTGACCAAACAGACGCTCTCGCGCCTGCTCAATGAGCTGGTCGGCGCCAAGCTGGTCGCCAGGCGGCCGAGCCCGCGCGACCGGCGCCAGCGTCAGCTCGAGTTGACCCTGGCCGGGCGCGAACTCAGTGCCCAGCTCAACGATCAGCTGCGCCGGCGCCTCGCGGAGGCTTATCGCGGGGCCGGCGCCGAGGCGGTCGCAGGCTTCCACAAGGTGCTGATCGGCCTGATCGACGAGCCCGCCCGCCGGCAGCGCCGGCGCAGCGCTTAGATGGCAGCGATGACCGGCATCGGAGCCGCCGGGGCGCCCGCGCATCACATCCTGGTCGTCGATGACGACGCACGCTTGCGCCGCCTGCTGCAGCGCTACCTGAGCGAGCACGGCTACCACGTCACCGCCGCCGCCGATGCGCAGGAGGCCAAGGCGGCGCTCAGGAACTTCGACTTCGATCTGATGGTGCTCGACGTGATGATGCCCGGACAGGACGGCATCAGCCTGGTCGCCGAGCTGCGCACCGGGCTCGATCTGCCGATCCTGCTGCTGACCGCGCTGGGCGAGATCGAGAACCGGGTCAACGGCCTTGCGGCCGGCGCCGACGATTATCTGGCCAAGCCCTTCGATCCGCGCGAGCTTCTGCTCCGGATCGCGACCATTTTGCGTCGGGTCGCGCCGTCCGCGGCCTCGGACCAGCCGTTCCGGTTCGGACCGTTCAGCCTGGAAGCCGGCGGCCAGGAGCTGTGGCGCGGCGACGAGCGCATTCATCTGACCGATGCCGAGCGGTCGCTGCTCCTGATCCTGGCCGCGCAGCCGGGGCTCGCGATCAGCCGACGGGAACTCGGCCAGCGCAGCCGGATCAGCGGCTCCGATCGCGCGATCGACACCCAGATCGCGCGGCTCCGGCGCAAGCTCGAGCCCGATCCGCGCCGACCCCGGTATCTGTTGACCAAGCGTGGCGAAGGCTATGTACTCTGGCCTGGCAGCTAGCCGCCCGAGCGAGGCGGCGCCGACGGTTGTCCGCCTGCCGCGGATGGTGCCGCGCAGCCTGTTCAGCCGCTCCCTGTTGATCGTGCTGATGCCGCTGCTGATCCTGCAGGCGGTGCTTGCCTACATCTTCTACGAACGCCATTGGGACTCGGTCACCCGCTGGCTGGCGTCCGGCTTCGCGGGCGAGGTCGGCCTCGTGGTCGAGCTGCTGGAGGCGGCCCCGACCGCAGCCGAGAAGAGCCGGGTGCTCGATCTCGCCCGCGACCATCTGGATTTCGCGATCTCGCTGGAGCCGGATGGCGTGCTGCATCGTGAGCCGGCGACCACCGCGCTCGACCGCCGGCTCGCGCTGACCTTTGCCGGCGAGCTCGATCGGCCGTTCGCGATCGACACCCGGCCGGTCGCCCAGCCCCGGCAGATCGCGATCTACGTGCAGCTCAAGGACGGGCTGCTGCGCGTGCTGGCGCCGCGCAAGCGGGTCGACAGCACCACCACCCAGGTGTTCATCGGCTGGATGATCGGCATGTCGGCGCTCCTGCTCGCGCTGGCGATCTACTTCATGAACCGCCAGGTGCAGCCGATCCTACGCCTCGCCCGGGCCGTGGATCAGTTCGGCAAGGGCCGCGACGTCGGCGACTTCAAGCTCGACGGCCCGACCGAGATCCGGCAGGCGGGGGCGGCTTTCAACCTGATGAGAAAGCGCATTCTGCGCCATATCGGCCAGCGCACCGAGATGCTGGCGGCGGTCTCGCACGACCTGCGGACGCCGCTCACGCGGATGCGGCTCGAGCTCGAGATGCTCGCCGACGGCCAGGCGCAGCAGAGCGACCTCGAGGGCCTGCGCGCCGACCTCGACGAGATGGTCAACGTCGTCGACGGCTATCTCGCCTTTGCGCGCGGCGAGGGCCAGGAGGCGATCGTCGCGACCGATCTCGGATCGTTGTTGCAGGAGGTCGCGCAGCGCGCCAGCGCAGGCAGGTCGCCCGTCCTCGTCGAGCTCGAGAGCCCGGTCACGCTGCCGCTGCGGCCAGTCGCGATGCGTCGCTGCCTGACCAACCTGGTCCAGAACGCGGTCCGCCACGCGCGCTGGGTCGGCATCCGGGTCGCCGCCCAGGGCGATCACGTGTGGATCGCGATCGACGATGACGGCCCCGGCATCCCCGCCGATCAGCGCGAGGCCGTGTTCAAGCCGTTTTACCGGCTGGAGGCCTCGCGCAACCCGAGCACAGGCGGCGTCGGGCTGGGGCTCACGATTGCACGCGACATCGTGCTCGGCCATGGCGGCGACATCGAGCTGACCGAGGCGCCC
>DATAOG010000558.1:0-9810 GCA_036265855.1 Geminicoccaceae bacterium
GGAGCCGCGAAACGCGGCGCTCTGGCATCGCCTCCAGCGCAGCTCCAGCCGGGGCCCTGCGGCGATCCGCATCGGACATCTTGGGTCGACTTTGCGAGTTCCTGCAGCCGGCGCCCTTGCCGGGCCGGCGCCGATCGGAAACTTTCGGGAGATTGAGCGTCGTCTTGGTCATCATTGCAGGCTCTTGCTCGCGATCTCGTAGACGTCGCGGGAGAGCTTGGGGGCGGCGAGGATGCGCTCGAGCTCGGCGCGCATCTGCGCCTGGCGGCCGGCGTCATAGCGGCGCCAGCGGTCGAAGGCCTTGGCCAGCCGCGAGGCGACCTGCGGGTTGCGCGCATCCAGCTCCAGCACGTGATCCGCGACCAGCCGGTAGCCGGCGCCGTCGGAGCGATGAAAGCCGGTCGGGTTGCCGGCGGCGAACGCGCCGATCAGCGCCCGCACGCGGTTCGGGTTCCTGAGCGTGAACGCCTCGTGCCCGAGCAGGCCCGCGACCGCCTCGACCGCGCCCTTGCGCTGCGCCGTCGCCTGGAGCGCGAACCATTTGTCGATCACGAGCGCGTCGTCCCGCCATCGGGCGTAGAACTCGGCGAGCGCTTCCGCCCGCTCCGGCAGCTCGCTCTCGGCGAGCAGGGCAAGCGCCGCGATGCCATCGGTCATGTTGTCGGCGCCCCGGAATTGCGCCAGGCAAAGGCTGCGGCCGTCCTCGCCGCCCGCCGCCATCAGATAGCCGAGCGCCAGGTTGCGCTGCGCGCGCCTGCCGACCTCGCCCGCCTCGAACCGGTAGGGCTCATCGCTGCGCAGCGCCCGGTAGCGCTCGAGCCAGTCCGCGGCCAGGCGCCGGCCAAGCTCGCGGCGCAGGAACCGCCGCACGCCATGGATGCCGTCGACGTCGATCTCGGGCATCTGCTCGCCGACATAGGTCTCGGACGGCAGGACCAGGGCCTGGGCGACGAACGCGGGCTCCAGGCGCGCATCCGAAAGCGTGGCCCGGAACGCCTCGGCAAGCCCGTCGTCGAGCCCGAGTGCCTGCCCGTGCCGGTGCCGATCGATCAGGTCGAGCATCAGCTTCAGCGCGTAGGCCTGGCCCGATTCCCAGCGCACGAACGGGTCAAGATCGTGCGCCATCAGAAAGCGCAGGCGGGCGTCCTCGGCATCGGTCTGCAGCACGACCGGCGCCGAGAAGCCCCGGAGCAGCGAAGGCACCGGGGCTTCCTGCACGTCCTCGAACACGAAGCGCTGCTCCGCGTCCTTGACCTCGAGCACGCGCGAAGTGCCGGCCGCCCTGCCCTCGCCCGCGAGCCTCAGCGGCAGCTCCCGGCCGCTCGGGTCCAGCAGGCCCAGCGCCAGCGGGATCACGAGCGGCTGCTTCTCCGGCTGGCCCGGGGTCGGCGGCGTCGACTGGCGGACGGTCAGCGTGTAGCGCCGGGCACGCTCGTCATGAGCGCCCTCGACCGCGAGCCGGGGCGTGCCGGCCTGGCTGTACCAGCGGCGGAAGCGGTCGAGGTTCTGGCCCGAGGCCTTTGCCATCGCGGCGATGAAGTCTTCGCAGGTCACCGCCTGGCCGTCGTGGCGCTCGAAATAGAGCCGCATGCCCGCCTGGAACGCCGCCTCGCCGATCAGCGTGTGCAGCATCCGGATGACCTCGGCCCCCTTCTCGTACACGGTGGTCGTATAAAAGTTGTTGATCTCGACGTAAGTCTCGGGCCGCACCGGATGTGCCAGCGGGCCAGAATCTTCGAGAAACTGACTCGCGCGCAGTCGTCGGACGTCGGAGATGCGCTTGACCGCCCGCGAATGCTGGTCCGAGGTGAACTCCTGGTCGCGGAAGACGGTCAAGCCTTCTTTCAACGACAGCTGGAACCAGTCGCGGCAGGTGACCCGATCACCGGTCCAGTTGTGGAAATACTCGTGCGCGATCACGGTCTCGATGCCGAGATAGTCGTCGTCGGTGGCCGTCTCCGGTCGCGCCAGCACGTATTTGGTGTTGAAGATGTTGAGTCCTTTGTTCTCCATAGCACCAAAGTTGAAATCGGCAACGGCAACGATCATGAACTGGTCGAGATCGTATTCCAAGTGGAAGCGGTCCTCGTCCCAGCGCATCGCCTTCTTGAGCGAGGCCATCGCGTGCGCGCATTTGTCGATCTCGTGCGGCTCGGTATAGATCTGCAGCGTGACCCGGCGGCCGGAGCCGGTCGTGAAATGATCCTCGAGCTTGGCGAGCCGGCCCGCGACCAGCGCGAACAGATAGCTGGGCTTGGGGAACGGGTCCTCCCAGATCGCGAAATGGCGGCCGCCGGCGAGGGCGCCGGCCTCGACCGGATTGCCGTTGGCGAGCATCACCGGGTAGCGCGTCCGGTCGGCCTCGATCCGCACGCGGTAGCGCGCCATCACGTCCGGCCGGTCCGGGAAATAGGTGATCTTGCGGAAGCCCTCGGGCTCGCACTGGGTGCAGAAGACGCCGTTCGAGACGTAGAGCCCCTCGAGCGCGGTGTTGCGCTCGGGGTGAATCCGGACCCGGGTCTCGACGGTGCAGGCGTCCGGCAGCCCGTGCAGGACCAGATGGTCGTCGTCCCGGGCGTAGCGATTGGCGCCGGCCGGTTCGCCGTCGATCTCGAGCGCCACGAGCTCGAGCTCCTGGCCATCGAGGACCAGCGGCGCCGATCCATCGCCGGCGACCGGATTGCGGCGCACCTCGAGACGGGCCGTGACCTCGCTCGCCGCCTCGCCGAGCGCGAAGTCGAGCTCGACCCGATCGACCAGCCAGTCCGGCGGCCGGTAATCCTGAAGTCGGATCGGCTGGGGCTTGGAAGCTTCGACCATCGCGCATCCCCGCTCGCAACGAACGCGGCACTCTGCCGAGATCCCCCCGGCCGCACAAGCCCTGGCGCCCGCCGGCGCGGCTATGATCCCTCCGGTCCGCCGGGGTCCTCGAACAGCAGCACCATGAGCTCCTGGTCGAAGTAGCGATCGCCGACTTTCAGGCCGCGGGGCTCGAGGCCGTAAACCCGGAACCCGAGCTGAAGATAGAGCTGGCGGGCGGCCAGATTGGTGGTCGAGACGGTCGCGTGCAGCTGCTGGACCCGGTCCCGGGCGTGCGCGATGACCCGCTCGACCAGGGCCCGCCCGAGGCCCCGGCCACGCACGGCCGCCTGTACGTAAAGACCCCAGAGCACGCCTTTGTGGCGCTTCTTGATCCGGTCGGGCCGGAAGAAGCCAGCGCTGCCGACCAGCCGGCTCTCGATGAAAGCGCCGAACACGGTCCCCTCGTCGAGGCGCAGCGCGATCTCATCCAGGCTGCGGCCGGCCTCCTCCTCGGGCGCGGCGGCGAAGGCCGCGGGGTGGCGCTCGAGCGCCTCGAGCCGGAGCGCCTGGAAGGACTTCGCGTCGACGCCGCTAAGCTGCCGCGTCCGGTGCATCACCGCCTCCCGAGCCTGGATCCCGGACCCGGCAGGGGCCCGCGGCCTCGAGCGCGTGCAACGGTCGGCATGGCGTCCTCATCTGCCGGAATCCTTGGAAGACGTTACGCAACCCGCGAGCGCGAGCGCCGCCGTCGAGCGGGACGGCACGAGGGGCTGCGCAGGACAAACCCGGACTGGGGAAAGCACGGCTGGTCTCCGGAGACGCCCGATCGGAGCTCGGGCGAAGGTCGGGGCTGGCGGGATGCCGCCAGGGGAGCGTGCTCAGTCGCGCCGTCGTCGTCGGCTGGGCGCGGTTCGACCGGTGGAGACGAGCCAGATCATGGCGCGCTTGTAGCGTCCCCTAAGCGCTGGCGCAAGCGCGCAAGCCGATCATCGAGGGCAGTTCGTAGACCTGCGCGCGGGGCTCAGCGGCAACGCGCATGCGAGATCGGTCCGGTCGAAGTCGTCGCCGACGAACAGCAACGGTTCGTGCTGGCGCCTGGCGAGCGCATAGGCAAAGCAGTCGCCGAGATTCAGGCTGGCCGGGTGCCGGCCCGTGCCGAGCCGACGAAACGCGTCAGACGCGATCGCGGCCTGCTCGGCATCGAATGGCGCAATCTCGATTTGGGCGCGCCGGAGCAGCGCGCATCCGACGCGGGCTCGAGCGCGGTGCGCCGAGCCGCGTCAGGTGAGCCCGGCTTTCTGGAGGGCCTCGCGATGGTGCTCGAGGTCCTCCGGCCGCTTGTAATGCAGGGTCGCGAGGTAGCTCTCGGCCGTGAAGTCCGGGTCGCGCGCCCTGACCTCCGCGGCGTGTCTGGCGGCCGCCGCCGCGTGGTCCAGCTGCGCATGAGCGGCCGCCAGAAAAGCGTGATGGGTCGCGTCGGGGCGCGTGATCCGCATGAACGCCTCGATCGCCTCGGCATAGCGTCGGGCCACGAAGTAGGCGCGCCCGAGGTGGTTCCAGAAGCGCTCGGGATGGTAGGGATTGAGCCGCATGGCCTTGCGGATCCACTCGAGCCCTTCCTCCGGCCGGCCGAGCCAGGTCAAGAGCTCGCCCTGCTGGACCACGATCAGGTCGTTGTTGGGATTGAGGGCAAGCCCGCGCTCCTGATGGTATTCGGCCCGGCCGTGGTCGTCGGAGGCCAGGCTGACCGCGGCCAGGATACGGTGGACGTCGCTGTCGTTATCGTCGAGCGCGAGCGCGGCCTGCAGCTCGGCGACCACGCGCTTCCAGGTCCCCTCGCGATCCTCGGTCCAGCCGTTGACCCAGGACTGGCCGAGCACGCAGGCCTTCCAGGCATGCGCGTGCGCGTACTTGGGATCGACCGCGATCGCCCGGTCGAGCAGCCGGAGCGCCTCGGCGTTGGCTTCCGGGTTCGAGCGATGGTGCAGGACCTTGCCGGCGAGCACGAGCTCGTAGGCCGCCATGCTGTCGGTCGGCTTGCGCTCCGCCCGATCGTGGGTCGCCTGCTCGACCCGCCCCGGCAAGGTCGCGACGATCGCCGCGGTCACCTCGTCCTGGATCGCGAAGATGTCCTCGAGCTCGCGATCGTAACGGTCGGCCCAGACGTGCCGGTCGGTCTCGGCGTCGATCAGCTGGACCGTGACCCGGACCCGGTTGCCGGCCTTGCGCACGCTGCCCTCGACCACGTACTGGACGCCGAACTCGCGCGCCACGTCCTGGATCCGGACCGCCTGGCCCTTGTAGACGAAGGCGGAGTTGCGCGAGATCACCAAAAGATCGCGAAAGCGCGAAAGTGCCGTGATGATGTCCTCGGTCAGGCCGTCGGCGAAGAACTCCTGCTCCGGATCGCCGCTCATGTTGGTGAACGGCAGGACCGCGATCGCCGGCTTGTCGGTCGCCGCGCCGCCGGCCGTCGCCTCCGGAGCCGGTTGGGGTGCCGGGCGCGCGTCGCGATCGAGCAGAACCCTGAACACCCGGATCGGACGGGCGAGGTTCTTGACCGTCTGCTCGCCCAGGTCCTCGAAGGCGACGTCGAGCCGGTCGCCGATCTGGTCGCGGATCGCCTGGGAGACGTGGATGCCGCCGGCATCCGCCAGGCCTTCGAGTCGGGCGGCGATGTTGACGCCGTCGCCGAAGATGTCGCCGTCCTCGATGATCACGTCGCCGAGATTGATGCCGATCCGGAACTGCAGCCTGCGGGCCGGCGGCACGTCGGCGTTGCGCTTGGCCATCCGGCGCTGAATCTCGGCGGCGCATTGGACCGCCTCGGTGACGCTGCCGAACTCGACCAGCATGCCGTCGCCGGTGGTCTTGATGATCCGGCCCTTGTTCTTGGCGATCGCCGGATCGATCAGCTCGAGTCGGTGCGCCCGCAGGCGGGCAAGGGTCCCCGCCTCGTCGATCTCCATCAGCCGGCTGTAGCCGACCATGTCGGCGGCGAAGATCACGGCGAGCCGGCGCTCGACGGCTTTGACATCCATGCGCAGCTGTCCCTCGGCGCAAGCGATCAAGCTTAGCAGGAAAGCCGCGGCCTGCCTACGGCGCCCCCGCCACCCTTGCTGCCTTCGGGATTACCAGCCGGCGCGGGCCTGCAGCAGCTGCAGGCGGCTCTCCAGACGGGCGAGATTGTCGCCCGCCGTGCCATAGCCGTTCAAGGTGGCGTGCGCCGCCTCCCAGAACAGGGTCGAGACCTTGGTGTATTGCGCGCCGGTCGCCGTCGACGGCCGCGCCACCGCGTCCGAGAGGACTTTCGCAAGGTCGGCGAAAAACGGATTGGCGGCCAGGACGTCGGGGTCCTGATAGAGGCTCTTGATGGTCGGCGCGAACGAGCCCTCGATCGCGCGCCGCTTCTGCTCGGCCGGGCTGGTCAGATAGCGCACGAGATCGATCGCCGCCGCCTGGTTCTTGGAATATTTCGAGACCGCGAGCTGCCAGCCGCCGAGCGTCGCGCTGTGGCGGCCATGGGCGCCGCCCTTGGGCAGGGGTGCGACCCCGACCTTGCCCTGGAGCGGGCTGTCTTTCGCCTGCAGCAGCGACCAGGCATAGGGCCAGTTGCGCATGAAGACGGCATTGCCGCGCTCGAAGGTGATCCGGGCGTCCTCCTCGATGAACTGGGTCACCCGCGGCGGCGCGATGGTCCCGACCCAGGCGGCGGCCTGGCCGAGCGCCAGCGCGGCGGCCGGATTGTCGACCGTGATCCGGCCGTCGCGGTCGACGATCGTGCCGCCGCCGTAGGCGTTGATCCACTCGAGCGCATTGCAGGTCAGGCCCTCGTAGGCCTGGCCCTCGAACACCAGGCCAAACACCCCGGAGCTGCCGGCCGCGCGCTCGGCGCTCTGGATCATCAGCGCGGTGTCGGCGAGCTCGGACCAGGTCTCGGGGACCGGTGCGCGATATTTGTCCAGGAGGTCCTTCCGGTAGTAGAGCATGCCGGCGTCGGTGAACCACGGCATCGCGACCAGGCGGCCCGCGACCGTGTCGTTCGCGACGATCGCCGGCAAGTGCTCCTTCAGCGCCTCGGGCGGGATCAGCGGCCCGAGGTCGACCAGCTCGCCCGCGAGCGCGGACGGCCAGATCACGTCGATCTGCAGCACGTCGATCGCGGAATCATGGCGGCCCAGCAGATCGAGATAGGCGAAATAGCGCTCGTTGCTGCGCTCCGGCGCGGCCACGACCTTGACGCCGTTGCCGCTCTGCTTGGCCCAGGCCTCGGCCGCCTCTTGGCACAGGCGCATCTCCGTGTCCTGGGCGCCACAGGACAGCGTGACCTCGACCGCCGCGGCGCGCTCCGGACCCGACAGGCCGCTGCCGAGCAGCAGTGCGCAAAGCATCGCAAAGCTGGTCTTGAGCCTCATGATCGCCTCCCTGCGCGGCTCCGAGACGCTTCATCCGCAAGTGTAGCACGGCGGCCCGGCGATCGCGAACGCGGACCTGATCGAAGCGCTCCGGTTGTGGCCTGCTCGTGACTTGGCTAGCTTGGCCCGCTGAGCGGTCGGTCGCTCGCGAGGGGGGACTGAAGCATGCCGCAGAGCGCGCCCATCGGCTTCATCGGGCTTGGCGCCATGGGCGCCGGCATGGCGGCCAACCTGCTGCGCGCCGGCTTCGAGGTCACGGGCTTCGACCTCCGCCGCGCGGCGCAGGACGAGCTGGTCGGGCGTGGCGGCCGGGCGGCCTCGAGCCCGCGCGCCGCCGCCGAGGGCGCCGCGGTCGTGATCCTGATGGTGGTCAACGACGCTCAGGTTGAGGCCGTGCTGTTCGGCGCCGACGGGGCGCTCGAAGCCCTGCCCGCCGGTGCTACGGTCGTGCTCTCGAGCACGGTCGCGGCCGGCTACGTGCGCGGCCTCGGCGAGCGGCTCGCGGCGCACGGCCTGCACCTGCTCGACGCGCCGGTGAGCGGCGGTGCGAGCGGCGCCGCAGCCGGTCAGCTGACGATCATGGCTTCGGGCCCGGACGCGGCCTTCGCCGCCGCCGGACCAGCCCTCGAGGCCTGCGCCAAGAAGGTCTACCGGCTCGGCGAGCAGCCGGGGATCGGCTCCACGGTCAAGGCGGTCAATCAGCTGCTGGCCGGCGTCAATCTCGTGACCGCGGCCGAAGGCATGGCTTTCGGGGTGGCGCTCGGCGCCGATCCGAAGGTGCTCTTCGAGGTGATCCGGGGCGCCGCCGGCGGCAGCTGGATGTTCGAAAATCGCGTGCCGCACATGCTGGCCGACGACTATACGCCGAGCAGCGCCGTCGACATCTGGGTCAAGGATCTGGGCCTCGTGCTCGACACCGGGAGAACGCTGAGAATGCCGCTGCCGATGGCCGCGGCCGCCTATCAGGTGGTGATGATGGCAGCCGCCCGCGGCCTCGGCCCGATCGATGACGCGGGCCTGGTCAAGGTCTATGAGAGCTTCACCGGCGCGAGAGTGGCCGGCCTGGAGGCGGGAGAACAGTCGGCATGAAGCGGGTCAGCCAAGGTTCGCAGGCATCGGGACGGATCGCCGTCGGTACCGGGCTTGGCCTGGCAGCGCTCGCCATGGGCCTGATCCTGGCCGGCTGCGCGCCGTACGAACCCTCGCAGCAGCAGTTGACGGTCGCGCCGGACCCGGTCGACTGCGCGGACGGGACGCCCAGCGCCTGCGTCAGGGTCACGGATGCTTCAGGCGACACCTGGATCACGCGTCCCTCGGAGATCACCGGCTTCACCTACCAGCCAGGGTTTGCTTACGAGCTGCTGGTCGAGAGCCCCTCGGAGGTCAACGAGATCCAATCGGCCGACACCGCGCGACCGCGGCTGATCCGGATCCTGAGCAAGAAGTCCGGCGGCGCGTCCGAGCAGACCCTGATCACGCGCCTCGACCGGGGCGAGTGGTCGCTCGTGCGGATCGATCCCAGCGACTACCCCGCGGCGCAATTCGCCGCGAGCCGGATCACTGCGAAGTTCGACCTCGGGGCCGGCCGAGTATCCGGGTTCGCCGGCTGCAACGACTACTCCGCCGCGCTCGCGGTCGCCGGCGACCAGATCCAGGTGTCCGCGCCCGGCTCGACCCGCAAAGCCTGCAATCCGCCGGCGGTGATGGACCTGGAACAGGAATATCTGATGCGGATCGCCAAAGCCTCGGCGTTCGCCGTCACGCCCGGCCGTCTGGAGCTCTCGTTGTCCGACGGCAGCGGCATGGAGTTCCGCAGCGCCGCCGCGGCGCCCAACGCCGCCAAGTAGCTCGGGGCCGGTCCGGCGGCACGCGCTTTGACGGCGCGCCTCGTCGGCCCGGGCATGGTCGGCGGGCGCGGCGGTCAGCCGAGGTTCGGCTCCCAGGCGCCGTCGACGAAATAGGCCTCGTCCTCGCCCGGCCAGGGCGGCATCGTGACCGCGACCGCGGCGAGCGGTTCCTGGCCGTCGTTCCGGAGCTGGAACCAGGTCCCGGTCGGCAGCGCGATCGAGATGCCGGCGGCGACCTCGGCGATCTCCGAGCGCTCGCCCAGCCGCCGCCACATCCGGCCGTGCCCGCTGAGAAAATACCAGACCTCCTCGACCGTGCGGTGGGCGACGGCGTGCGCGGTCTGCCCGGGCCCGAGCGTGAAGTGGGCCATGCTGCCGCGCGGCGTGGCCGCCAGGATGCGCACCTCGCAGCCGTCTGGCGCGATCACGTCGGCCGCGGCGCCGAGGGCTCTGGTGACCAGCTCATCCATCGCCGCCGCCAAGTGATCTATACGCCGCTGTGAGCGTAGATCGTGGCGAAAGGAAGAGTGAGGCCGACGGATTCCAGCCCGAGCGCGGCGTCGCCGATCAGGTGCTCAACCTCCCATTTGGTCCCGCGACGCCGCCAGATCACGACGTGGCGTTGCTCGCTCGACACCAGAACGATCTCCCGAACCGAGTCGATCTGGCTGTAGTCGTAGGCCTTCCGCCCACGGTCGTGCTCGATGGTCGACGGCGACAGCACCTCGATCACGACCACAGGGTCC
>DATAOG010000559.1:0-2964 GCA_036265855.1 Geminicoccaceae bacterium
CAGGAGCGCGACCGGTAGGAGCGCCGCGTACGCACCTGCCACGGCGGTGAGCAACGCGCCGGCGGCGACCGCGAGCAGGCTCAGGCCCCAGACGCCGGTGACCGCCGCGAGCTGGCTGAGGCCGGCCGAGCCGGCAAAGGCATAGCCGATCAGGTTCCAAGGGAAGCCGCCGAACAGATGACCCCGCAGCAACTCGGTCAAGAGCCAGCTCACCGCAAGCGCGAGCGCGGCGGCGGTAAGGCTGCGCCAGCGATAGGCGGTCGCGAGCAGAGCCGCGAGCGCTGGATAGAGCGCCAGGCCGGCGCACAACAGCAGCACCGCCGGCACGGCGAGCGCGCCGAACCGTTCGGCATCCGCGAAGAAGGCGATCGCGATCCAGTAGAGCCCGGCCAGACAGTGGCCGAAGCCGAAAGCCCAGCCGAGCACAAACGCCCGCCGCGGCCGGGGAACCCGGCGTAGCAGATCCAGAAATCCGGCAAAACCGAGGAGGGCCGGCCAGAAATTCAGTGGCGGCAGCGCCAGTGCCGCGACCACGCCCAGACCGAACGCGGTCAGGCGCGGCGAGTGGCGCGCCCTGGCCAGCGCGATCCCGAGCCGGCCGGCCGCAGCGCCCGTCTGATCGCGGCCCAAACGAAGGCGGTCGGCCGCCGGCGGCAAGCCGCTCAGCCGTCCTCATGAGGCTGGGTGACGGCCGTCGCTGGCTCGGTCCGCAGGATGCGCAGGCGCTTGATCCGACGCGGATCCGCGTCCAGGACCTCGAACTCGACGCCGGCCGGGTGACGGATCACCTCGCCCCGCGCCGGCACCCGATCGAGCAGCGTGAAGATCAGCCCGGCGAGCGTGTCGACGTCCTCGCGCCGGTCGGGCTCGAGCAGCCTCAGACCCAGCTTCGCCTCGAGGTCCTCGACCTCGACGCGGCCGTCGGCCTCGAGCGCGCCGTCGGGCAGTTCCGTGATCCGCGGCGGCAGGATCTTGTCGTGCTCGTCCTGGATCTCGCCGACGATCTCCTCGACCAGGTCCTCGATCGTCGCCAGACCATCGGTGCCGCCGTACTCGTCGACCACGATCGCCATGTGAATCCCGGTATCGCGCATCTGCAACAGCAGATCGAGAACACGCATCGAGGGCGGCACGAACAGCACCTCGCGGATGATCCGGTCGAGCGCGAACTCGGCGCCGTCGCCCCAATAGGGCAGCAGGTCCTTGATGTGGACCATGCCGATCACCTCGTCGAGGTTCTCGCGATAGACCGGCAGCCGCGTATGCATGCCAGCGCGCATCGTCTCCACCACCTCGGCGAGGCTTGCCGTTGCCGCGATCGCCTTCACGTCGGAGCGCGGCACCATGACGTCCCAGACCTGGAGTTCGCCGAAGCTCAGCGCGTTGAGCAACAGCTCCCGTTCCTCGTCGGTGAACTCGGTCCGATCCTGGGTGCCCTCCTCCTCGTGCTCCTCGATCAGCTCTTCCAGGGTCTCGCGCAGCGAATGCCCGTCGCCGTTCCGACGTTTGGCAAGAATGCGCAGCCGCATCAGCAGGCCGTGCAGGAGCGAGACCTGGCTCTCGCGGCCGGTGGCCGGCAGCTCCTTCATTGGCCCGGCTCCAGCGGAACTCGCGGGTCCGCGGGCTCGCAGGCGTAGGGATCCGAAATGCCGAGCGCGGCCAGGATCGCTCGCTCCAGGCCCTCCATGCGCGCCGCTCCGGCGGTGTCCTGGTGGTCGTAGCCCAGGAGGTGCAGGCAGCCGTGAACCACGAGATGGCGAAGATGGTCGGCCGGCGGCTTGCGGTCGGCCGCGGCCTCGGCGCACACCGTCCCGGCGGAGAGCGCGATGTCGCCAAGCAGCAGCGGAATGGGTCCGGGCGCCGGCGGCGCCCGGTCGGGATCGAGCTCAAGCGCCGGGAACGAGAGCACGTTGGTCGCCCGGTCCTGCCGCCGGTAACGGGCGTTCAGCCGGCGCATGGTCGCATCATCGCACAGCAGCAGGCTCACCTCCGCCGCCGCGAGCCAAGGCGTCGGCGCGGCGCGGCACAGCGTTGCCCTTACAGCCTGGCGACACAGCTCCTCGGGATCATCCACGACAGCCTGCCAGACCGGCGCGGCGATCGTCACGGCAACCGTACTTGGTCCGTCACTATCCATGGAATGGGGGAAACCCGGGCCGGTCCGGCGGCGGTGCGACGCCGGCGGCTCTCGTTGGTGGGCGGCTGTTCAGCCATGGTCGAGCCCGTGGCTCGGCGACGCCCCGGCCTCGGCGCCGGTGCGGTAGGCGTTCAGGATCGTTTCGACCAGCGGATGCCGGACGATATCCTGCTCGGTGAAGCGAATCACGCTGACGCGCTCGACGCGCTCGAGCTTGGCGACGGCGTCGCTCAACCCGGAGGTGGCGCCCGGCGGCAGATCGTCCTGGGTCGGGTCGCCGGTCACCACCATGCGCGAATTCTCGCCCAGGCGAGTCAAGAACATCTTCATCTGGGTCGGCGTGGTGTTCTGCCCTTCGTCAAGGATGACGAACGCGTTCGCCAACGTGCGCCCCCGCATGAATGCGAGCGGTGCAATCTCAATCTGGGCGCTCTCGAGCTTGGCCCCTAATTTGCCCTCTGGGAGCATATCCTGCAAGGCATCATAGAGCGGCCGGAGGTAAGGATCGACCTTATCCTTCATATCGCCCGGCAAAAACCCCAGGCGCTCGCCGGCCTCGACCGCCGGCCTCGACAGGATCAACCGCTCGACCACACGCTGCCGGAGCAGCGACAGACCGGTCGCGACTGCGAGGTAAGTCTTGCCGGTGCCCGCCGGGCCGATCCCGAACACCAGATCGTGGCGCTGCATGGCCCGGAGAAAAGCGGCCTGCGTCGGCGAGCGTGGCGTGACCCGCCGCTTGTCGGTACGGATCAGGACGTCGTCGCCGAGGAAGCCCAGGGCATCGGGTGCGCCGCGCAGGACCATCCGCAGTGCGGCGTCGACCT
>DATAOG010000560.1:0-7915 GCA_036265855.1 Geminicoccaceae bacterium
CGGGGCCTGCAGGCTGAAGTTGCCGATCTCATAGGCGAGGTCGCCGCTGGCCGCGACCTCGATCGACTGGAGCGTCAGATCCTTGAGCCCGCCGTCGATCCAGCCCTGCCAGAGCTGCTGGATGTCGCGGCGGCCCGCGACTTCCGTCGCATCCGGCGGCAGCATTTTGGCGTCCTCGGCGTACAGCGCAGCGATCGCGGCGGCATCGCCGGCCTTGAACGCCTTGACCATGCGGGCATTCGCCTGCTCGATCGCCTGACGCACGTCTTCGGCCAGGACCGGGCTCGTGAGGCCGATCAGGCAGACGATCGCCACTCCAATCAGCTTCAGCATCGCGCGCGACCTCCACGATCCTCGGATAGCGCCGAATTCTGCTCGCGGGCGAGAACATGCGACCGGCGCGCGGCCAGTGTCAACCGGAGCGTGCTGCGCCGGGGCGCCGGATCGCACTTGAGGGTGCGGGCGTCGGAGCGTAGGCGCGATCAGCCGAGCCTGGCGAGCTCCGCCAGCAGCCGGGCATGCGTCCGGATGCCGGCCTCGAAGCAGCGCAGCTCGAACTTCTCGTTCGGCGAGTGCACGAGATCGTCCTTCAGGCCGAAGCCGACCAGCAGCGAATCCATCCCGAGCAGGCGCTTGATCGCCTCGACCGCCGGGATCGAGCCGCCCATGCCGATCAGGAACGGCCTGCGGCCGAACACCGTCTCGAGTGCCTGGGTCGCGGCCTGGATGTACGGCGAGTCGGCCGGCAGCCGGATCGAGGGCGAGAGGCCATGGGTCTTGATCTCGAAGCGGCAGTCGGGCGGCCTGCGGGCCTCCAGAAACTCTTCGAGCGCAACCAGAACCTGCCGCGGATCCTGCTCGGGCACGAGCCTGAAGCTGAGTTTCGCGCCCGCGTGCGCGGGGATCACGGTCTTGGCGCCGGGTCCGGCGTAGCCGCCGAACAGGCCGTTGATGTCGCAGGCCGGCCGCGACCAGACCCGTTCCAGCGTCGTGCGCCCGGCTTCCCCGACCGGCGTCTTGATCCTTGCGCCGGCCAGGAACTCCGCCTCGTCGAACGGCAGCGCCGCCCACTGCTTGGCCTCCTCGAGCTCGAGCACCCGGTCGTAGAAGCCCGGAAGCTGCACCCGCCCCTCACGATCGTGGAGCTGGCCCAGCACCCGGCAGAGCACGTTCAGCGGGTTCGGCACCGCACCGCCGTACATGCCCGAGTGCAGATCGCGCGAGGGGCCGAGGAGCTTCAGCTCGACGTACAGCAGGCCGCGCAGCATGGTCGAGATCGCCGGCTGATCGATGTCCCACATGCCGGTATCCGAGACCACGCAGACGTCCGCCCGGAGCTCGTCCCGGTGCGCATTCAGGAACGGCTCGAGGCTGGCGCTGCCGGATTCCTCCTCGCCCTCGAGCAGGACGCTGACCCGGACCGGCAGCGCGCCGTGGACCTCGTGCCAGGCGCGGAGCGCCTCCAGCCCAGTCATGACCTGGCCCTTGTCGTCGACCGCGCCGCGGGCGACCATGCGCTGGCCGCGCGCGGTGGTCAGAAGCGTCGGCTCGAACGGCGGGCTGTGCCAGAGCTCGAGCGGCTCGACCGGCTGCACGTCGTAGTGACCGTAGTAGAGGATGTGGCGCCGGCCGGCATCGGCTCCCGGCTGGTGGCCGACCACGATCGGCTGGCCCGGCGTCTCGCGCAGCGATGCCTCAAAGCCGCTCGAGCGCAGCTGGTCGACGAGCCATTGCGCGGCGCGGCGCGTGTCGGCGGCGTTCGCCGGATCGGTCCCGATGCTCGGGAGCCGCAGCAGCTCCTTCCAGCGCTCGATCGCGGCCGTGCGGTTGGCGTCCAGCCGGGCGAGGACCGGTTCGAGCGGGCGCGGCATGGGACGCCTCCGAGCAGCGACGGCAGGATCTGACGAACGCGCCGAAGTGTCGCGCAAGCCGGAGCGCGGCGCAACCGCGGGCCTTCGGGCTGGCCAAGGCGCCGATCCGCCCTAGCTCAAAGGACCGGGCGAAAGACGACGGAGGGGATCGATGGAGCAGGCATGGCATCGGCTGCGCGGTCTCTGGCTGGCTGCGGGGCTCGTGATCGCGCTCGCGTCGCCTGCGCGGGCGGAGCCGGCCTTGCCGGACGCCGTGCAACAGGGGCTGAGCGCGGCCCGCGCTGCGGAGCAGGACCTGTTGGAGCAGGCGCGTCGGGCGATCGTGATCGGCGGCGTCGTCCTCTACCGCCACCGGCACGCGGTCGCCGGGGCCGCGATGGGCTGCGTCGCGGGCTCGATGGCGGCGACCACGCTCAGCCTCGGCGCCGGGCTCGCGAGCGGTGGCGCCGCGCTCGCCGGGACCGCGCCGGCGGCCGCGCTCGGCTGCGGTCTCGGGGCGCTCGGCGGGGCGGCGCTCGGGCAGCCGCTCGACGACGTCTACGCCGAGCCCTGAGGACCGCCTGGAGCGGGCGGGGCGTAGCGTGGCCCCGGAGGAGTTCCTACATTAGGGAGGTGCAAAGGAGCACGAGCGATGATGCAGCGTGTGGCGACGACCGAGCGTGTGGCAGCGATGACACAGCGGGTGGCCAAGTTCGCGATCGGCCAGGTGGTCAAGCACCGGCTGTTTCCGTTCCGCGGCGTGATCTTCGACGTCGACCCCGAGTTCGCCAATACCGAGGAGTGGTACGAGGCGATCCCGGAGGAGATCCGGCCGCGCAAGGATCAGCCGTTCTACCACCTGCTGGCCGAGAACGCCGAGGCCTACTACGTCGCCTACGTCTCGGAGCAGAACCTGGTCCTCGATGACTCCGGCGAGCCGATCGAGCATCCCCAGATCGCGGATGTGTTCGACGAGCTGCGCGACGGCGCCTACTTCGGGCTCAAGACCGACCACATCCACTGAGCCGTCCCGGGTTTCGGGCGGCGACGCGCGCAGGCGCACCTCGGACGGCTATGCTTTCAGCCAGTGCGAGAGATCCCGATCGAGCAGCTCGGAGAGCGCCGCCACCTCGTCGGCCAGCACCGCGCGCAACCGCTTCCGGTCCGCTGCCGTGACGCCGGTTCCGTCCGCCTTGCGGTAATACACCCGCTTGCCCAACTCGAGCAATGTTGTCGGGAAGCTGCGGCCGATCATCTGCTTCAGTCCGACACGATGAAGCACCTGGTTGATACTGGCGGCGCGCGGGACTTGCGCACCGTTCGTCTTCTTCGTCTTGTGTGCCCGCAGCGCCGGGTCGACGGCCAGGAACCGCAGAATCTCATCAGTGACACCGTTGAAGTTGGACGACAAGTCATCGTATAAGACAATCTTGATCTGTCTTTCCGGGAAGAGCGCGTAGTAGCGGTGAATCTGCTTGACGTAGCGTCCGAGCTCGACATACATTCCGGATGTTCTGAATGTGGTGTCAGACGCTCTTAGATCTTTTTCGAGAAGCGACCCGAACGTGTCATTGACCAGCCCGATCCGGGATTCCATGTGGTATTGAGAAATAGCTCGATCGACTGGATTGCGTAAGATCATGATAATGCGGGCATGCGGCACCGCTGCGTGAATGTTGCGCGCCGCCGAGGTCGAGTACAGATATGAGGTCGAGGCTTCACCGATCGCGGTGTAGTCCTTCGCCAATCGAAACAGGGCATAATAGGTCGCGGGGTCGCGCACGAGCGCGCCATGAACCGGACGGTCCATGGGCCCCTTCACATAGGCATTGACATCGAACTGATTGCGAGGCCACGGATTGTTCGAACTGACTTCCACGAATCGAAACTCATCGCTGAAAAAATTCGGCTCTTTTATTGGCGAGCAGTAGACATGCGGATGCAGGCCGAGACTTTCGAACACGGCCGTAGTTCCAGCCTTCATGGCCCCAACCAGGAAGAAGTTGGGCCCGAGCGGTGCATCCATATTACAGATAGCTCCGACCGGCGACATGCCCCTGCTGTAGCGCGGTCTTTCGCAGCACAACGCATCATTCTACAGCGCCAGGTACGCTCCATACCACACCAGGGGCCCCAGAGTTTGTCAAGGGCGGGCGGCTCGGCGCGGGCCACGGCCATGCTGCGCGGCACCTCGGTCACGTGAGCGCGCAGGCCTTGCCACGCCGGTCCGGAATGCGCTAACGGCAAGCGAGCGGCGATTCCGTGGTAAGCCCTGCGGCGCCGCGTCGCTGCCGGCCGGCACGTGGTCGCGAGGGTGCCATGAAGACCGGGTTCAACCTCCTGCTCTGGACGACCCACGTCACCGACGCGCATCTGCCGTTGCTCGAAAAGCTCAAGCGCGCCGGCTACGACGGCGTCGAGATCCCGCTGTTCGAGGGCGAGATTGGGCACTACCGGCGCCTCGCGCGGGCGATCGCAGATCAGGGCCTTTGCTGCACGACCGTGACCGTGCTGCCCGATGACCGCCACAGCGCGATCAGCCAGGACGCCCGAAGCCGCGCGCGCGCGCTCGACCACATCCGCTGGGCGATCGACTGCTCGGTGGCGCTCGGCAGCGGGCTCTTATGCGGACCGTTTCACCAACCGCTCGCGGTGTTCTCCGGCAAAGGACCGACCGAAGCCGAGAAGGCCCGCGCGGCCGAGGTCCATCGCCAGGCGGCCGAGCTTGCGGCCGCGGCCGGGCTCGTCCTCGCGATCGAGCCGCTGAACCGGTTCGAGTGCTACTTCCTGAACACCATGGCCGACACCCGGGCGCATGTGCAGCGGGTCGGGCAGCCGAATTTCGGCGCGCTCTACGACACCTTCCATGCCAACATCGAGGAGCAGGACCCGCTCGGGGCGATCGCGGCCTGCGCCGACGTGATCCGCCACGTCCACGTCTCGGAGAACGACCGGGGCACGCCCGGCAAGGGCCACATCGACTTTGGCGCATCCTTCCGGGCGCTGCGCGCGGCCGGCTACGACGGCTGGCTCACGGTCGAGGCGTTCGGGACCGCCCTGCCGGCGCTCGCCGCCGCGACCAAGGTCTGGCGCTCGTTCTTCCCCACGACCGAAGAGGTCTACGAGATCGGCATCAAGACCGTCCGGGACGCCTGGGCGGCCGCGGGCTGACCCGGCGCTGAGCTACCCGATAGACATTTGCCCCCATGCATGAGCCCCTGAACGTCGGCATGATCGGCTACGGCTTCATGGCCCGGGCCCATTCGAATGCCTGGCGGCAGGTGGGGCGCTTCTTTCCCGGGCTCGCGCGCCGGCCGCGGCTGCAGGCGGTAGCCGCGCGGGATGCGGCCAAGGTCTCGGCGTTCGCGGACGTCTGGGACTATGACAGCGTCGAGACCGACTGGCGCCGGCTGGTCGCGCGCCAGGACATCGAGCTGATCGACATCTGCGTCCCCAATCACCTGCACGCCGAGATCGCGCTCGCGGCCGCCGCTGCCGGCAAGATCGTGGTCTGCGAGAAGCCGCTCGCGATGAGCGCGGCGGAGGGGGAGAGGATGGTCGCCGCGGTCGAGCGGGCGGGCGTGCCGAATCTCGTCTGCTACAACTACCGGCGCGTGCCGGCGGTCACGCTCGCCCGGCAGCTGATCGACGAGGGTCGGATCGGCCGCCCGTTCCATTACCGGGCGCAGTTCCTTCAGGACTGGACGATTTCTCCCGATCTGCCCCAGGGCGGGCCGGCGCTTTGGCGACTCGACGCCAACGTCGCGGGCTCGGGCGTCACCGGCGACCTGCTCGCGCACTGCCTCGACACCGCGATCTGGCTGAACGGGCCGATCGTGCGCGTGATGGCCGAGACCGAGACCTTCGTGAAGGAGCGCCCGCACCAGGAGACCGGCAAGATCGAGCCGGTCGGGATCGACGATGCCTGCATGGTCATGGCGAGGTTCGAAAACGGCTCGCTCGGCCTGTTCGAGAGCACCCGTTACGCCCGCGGCCACAAGGCGCTGAAGACCTTCGAGCTCAACGGCGAGGCGGGCTCGCTCGCGTTCGACCTGCACGACCCCCAATGGCTATCGTTCTTCGAATACCGCGATCCGGCGAGCGCCGAAAAGACCGCCAGCCACACCGCCGGCTGGCGCAGGATTCACGTCACCAACGCCGAGCACCCCTATATCAGTCACTGGTGGGTGCCGGGCCTCACGATCGGTTACGAGCACAGCTTCATCCACACCTTCGCCGACTTCCTGCACGGCCTCGAGACCGGCACCCTGGCCGAGCCGACCTTCCGCACCGCGCTCGCGACCCAGCGCATCTGCGACGCGATTCTTCGCTCCGCCAAGGCCGGCTCGTGGGTTGAGAGTGGCATCACGTCTGACTGAAATCTTGAGATTTCCGGCTCTCAGTGGCTCCAGCAGATTTCACGGTGCCCCTGTGATAGCCTGATGTGGTTATGGGTGTTCGGTCACGATCGGCGGCGGTTCTGGAGCGGGCGGGTTCGGCGAAGGGGCGCGCGTCCGCGCAGGCGTCGTGGCCGGTCGATCCCGGCACCGAGGCGTTCGTACGGGCAGTCAAGCTCCGGCTTCAGGAGCTTTACGGATCGCGGCTGAAGCAGCTGATCCTGTTCGGCAGCCGGGCGCGTGGGCACTTCCACGAAGGCAGCGACGCCGATCTGGCGGTCGTTCTCGAGCCGCCGATCGGGCGGGCGTTCGCGGTCAAGCGCGAAATCATCGACGCCACCTACGATCTGTTTCTCGACAGCGGCATCATCATCCAGCCGTGGCCGCTCTGCGAGCACTGGCTCGCCGCGCCGGAGGCTTCGCCCTACCCCCACCTCGTGCGCGCGGTCCTGCGCGAAGGCATCGAACTGTGAACGAGGCGGCGAAGGCGCTCTTGGCCAAGGCTCGCGAGAGCCTGGCCTCGGCCAAGGCCGACCTGGAGGCGGGGCGTCTGAATGGGGCGAGCAGTCGCGCCTGCTACGCCATGTTTCACGTCGCGCGGGCGGCGCTGGAGACTCGCGGCATCGCGACCGGCGGCCAGCGGCATGGGACCATCATCGGGCGCTTCGGTGGGACGTTCATCAAACAGGGGTCTCTCGATCCGGCGCTCGGCCGCGCGCTCAACAAGGCCCTGGAGCTGAGGCGGGAGGGTGACTACGATCTCGCCTCGCCCGACCCGGACGACGTCCGGGTGGCGCTGTAGGACGCCGAAAGGCTGGTTGAGGCGATCAGCGAGCTCTGTGGCCGAGACGTTTGAAGCCAGACTCCGGGAGGCCCTCATGCCGTATGCGATCATCACCCGCGACAAGCCGAACTCGTTGCAGCTGCGCAACGACACCCGCCAAGTGCACATCGACTACCTGACCGCCAACCAGGACAAGCTGCTCGCCGCCGGCGCCCAGGTCGACGATACCGGCCAGGGCGGCTATGGCGGGATCATCATCGTCGATACCGAGGACCGCGCCGAGGCCGAGCGGTTCATCCAGAACGACCCGTTCACCAAGGCCGGCCTGTTCGCCGGCATCGAAGTCGTGCGCTGGCGCAAGGCCTTCTTCGACAGGCAGCGCCTGATCTGAGCAGCGCTCACCGGACCCGCTCAGGCTCGCGGTACACCTGTTCGCGGCCGGGGCCCCGGCCGGGCGCTTGCCGCCCGGGGCCGGCCGGCCGCACCCCACCAGGGTCCAGAGGTCCTTGCTGGATGATTCTGCGAGGGGGCGGCCAGAGCGAGATCGAAGCCGTCAGGCGCCCGGCTCGCGCCAGCGCTGCGGCAGATCGTTGTCGATCTCGAGCAGGTCGAGCACCCGGCCGATCGCATGATCGACCAGCTCCTCGACCGATTTCGGTCGGATGTAGAACGCGGGTACCGGCGGCGCGATCACAGCACCGATCCGCGCGAGCTTCAGCAGGCTCTCGAGATGGCCCGCATGCAAGGGCGTCTCGCGCAGCATCAGGACGAGGCTCCGCCGCTCCTTCAGGACCACATCCGCCGCCCGCGAGATCGCGGTATGGGTCGTGCCGTTGGCGATGTCCGACATGGTCCGCACCGAGCAGGGCGCGATCACCATGCCG
>DATAOG010000561.1:0-1594 GCA_036265855.1 Geminicoccaceae bacterium
GGGCCGCCGAAGTAGCGAAGCGCCTGGTCCAAGAGTTGCCCCGGCGACAGCTGACGCTGGATCTGGTCCAGGGTCTCGCTGATCTCGGAGCGGGTCTGATCGACCTCGCGCTGGATCTCATCCGGACTCCTGGAATCCGCGCTCATCGGACGTGCCCCTCGACCAGCCTCTCGTCCCGCTTCAGCGATTCGATGGTGCGCCGGGGCTCGAGGTTGCGGGCCTTGAGGTTGCTCCGCCCCTTGGCCAGGAGCCCCCAACCGACGATCACGATGACGAGGCCGACCAGCAGCGGCGCGAGCCAGGCGGCGATCACCGCCGACAGCCAGAGCTGCAAAAGCGCCGCAACCCCGAACACGAGCGCCTCGGCGAGGAAGAAGAGCCCGACCAGAATGATCATCCCGCCGGCGGCGAGCGAGCCGATTCCGACCTCGATCTGGCCGACCTTCTCGGAAATCTCCGCCCGCGCCAAGGCGATTTCCTGGCTGATCAGGTTCGAGAGCTCTCGCGTGAGGGTCGTGAATAGCGAGGAGAGTGATTGAGTTCCGTTACTCTGGTCCATGCCGGCTCTCCGAGCCAAGGTGTCCGCAAGCTCGCATGACCATCCCGAACGGCTGTCCGAGTCGTTGGTTCCCGGTCCGGCCGGGAAAACGCGTCGATGGCGGAGCGCCGGGGCGGCTTACGTGCGCTCAGAGTGCCCTTCAAGGTCACGGCTGCGCTCGCGGTCCTCGAGTTCGGCAGCAAGGCGGCGGCCGATCTCGAGACAGGTGCGCGAAAGCTCGTCGAGCGAGCAGGGAGCACCGTAGAGGCGCCGCAGGCGGCTGACGTCGAGGACGAAGGCGTCGTGCTCGCGCGGCGAGGTGATCACCAGGCTTCCGCGGCCGAAGCCTTCCAGAATCCACAGCGCCAGACGTCCGGTCGGGAGCCCGATCCCGGAGCCGAGATTGAGGATGCCGCCCGGGGGCGCCTGCGCGATCTGCCCGAGCAGGCTTGCGAAGATCGCGACCGGCAGGAAGTCGCGGATCACGAACGGGCTCATGTCGTAACGGATCTCGCCATCGAGCGCGAGGCGCTCCAGGGCCTGCGCGAGGAAGGTCCGCCGGCCGGCGACGCGCTCGTAGCCGAAGACGTTCGCGAGCCGGAGAACGGTCAGGCGCTCGCCGAGCAGCTCCTGGACGCCCTGCTCGGCCGCGAGCTTGGCGCGGCCGTAGGCATCCGTCGGGCCCGTGGGCCAGGTCTCGGTGAGCGGCCGGGTGCCGGGCGCGTAAACCTTGCGCGAGCTCAGCATCAAGTAGGCGATCTCGCGCGTGCCGATTCGGCGGGCGAGGCGCAGATCGGCGTCCATCGCCTCGGGCCGGTAGTGCTCGCTACCGAGCAAGGGATGGCGGGCGAAATTGACGATGCAGGCGACCCCGTCCAGAAGGTCCGGACGATCGATGGCGTCATGGCCGACCGCCCGGACCCGGTCGGCGGGCAGCACGCCCAGAACCCGTCGGGCGAGGAAGCTGTTCCGGCCGACGATCAGGATCTGCCCGGCGCCGGGCTCAGGTTTGGCCATGTCCCTGGTCAGGCCGAATCGGCCGGCGCGCGCATCGGC
>DATAOG010000562.1:0-7437 GCA_036265855.1 Geminicoccaceae bacterium
ATCGTTGTCGGATCGGACATCGCTTTTCGTCGGAGGCAGCAAAAATGGCCATACAAGACCCGTTCGGCTGGAGCCGAATCGACCCCTTCGAAGACATCCGGCGGCTGCAGGACGAGATGAACCAGCTGTTCTCGGCCAGCGCCACCGGCCGGCGCCGCCCGGCCGCCGGATTTCCGGCGGTCAACGCCTACGCCAACGAGGACGGCATCGCTCTGACCGCCGAGCTCCCGGGGGTCAGGGCCGAGGACCTCGACATCTCGGTGTTCCGGGACACCTTGACGCTGCGCGGCAAGCGCGAGCCGGAGGCGGAGGCAACCGCCTATCATCGCCGGGAGCGGCTTCAGGGCGAGTTCGTGCGGACGATCAGTCTGCCGTTCCAGGTCGACCCGGAGCGGGTCGAGGCCAACATGCAGGACGGCCTGCTTCGGCTGTCGCTGCATCGGCCGGAAGAGGACAAGCCCAGGCGCATCCAGGTCAAGGCGGGCTGAGCAAGGGAGACTAGAGATGGCCACCAAGCAGCAGGTTCAGGCGCGGCAGGAGACGCAGCCGCAACCGACCGAGCAGCAGGTCGCGCCGGCGGCCGGAGAGCGCACGCGCCCGCGGCCGGTCTACGTTCCACGCACCGACATCTACGAGACGGATACCGGGCTCGTGTTGCTGGTCGACATGCCAGGGGTTCGCTCCGACAGCTGCGACCTCAGCCTGGAGCGCAACGTGCTGACGATCCGAGGGCGTATCGACGATATGGCGCCTCAGGGCTTCAGCCCCGTCTACCGCGAGTATGAGCCGGGCGATTTCGAACGGGTGTTCACGCTGTCCGAGGACGTCGATGCCGGTGCGATCGAGGCGCAGGCTAAGGACGGCGTCTTCCGGCTGTTCCTGCCCAAGGCAGGCCCGGCCCAGACCAAGCGCATTCAGATCAAGGCGGGCTGAACGGCACTGGGCTCGCGGGGTCGAAGCGGCACGTCGGGACGATCGCTCGGCGTGCCGCCGACGGGCCGGTTCCGCGAGGGGCGTATGGCTTGCGTTGCCAGCTTCCGGCGGGCAATCTGAGCCAAGCAAAGATCAATCGGCGAGCCGGCGAACATCACGGCGGCCCGTTTTTGGCTGCGCCATCGCCGAGCCGTCGAAGCAAAGGACCCGAGCCATGCAGATCACCCCGAAAGTCAAAGAAATCCTGTCCTGGTACGAGGGCGAGAGCCCGGGCGTGAAGGGCAATCTCGTGCGGATCTTGATGCACGGCCGGCTCGCCGGCTCCGGCAAGCTCGTGATCCTGCCGGTCGACCAGGGCTATGAGCATGGGCCGGCGCGCAGTTTCGCCTCCAACCCGCAGGCCTACGACCCTCATTACCTGTACCAGCTCGCGATCGATGCCGGCCTGTCCGGCTATGCGGCGCCGCTCGGCCTGCTCGAGCAGGGCGCTGATACCTATGCCGGCCAGCTGCCGACGATCCTCAAGATGAACAGCGCCAACTCGCTCAGCGCCGCCGTGCCCGACCAGGCGGTGACGGCCACGGTCAAGGACGCGCTCCGGCTCGGGTGCATCGGCGTCGGCTTCACCATCTATCCGGGCTCAGATGCCTGCTACGGCATGATGGAGGAGCTGCGCGACATCATCCACGAGGCCAAGTCCTACGGACTCGCGGCGGTGGTCTGGTCCTACCCGCGCGGCGGCAAGGTCACCAAAGAGACCGCGCTCGACATCTCGGCCTATGCGGCGCACATGGCGGCGCTGATGGGTGCCCACATCATCAAGGTCAAGCCGCCGACCGACGCGCTCGATCTCGAGGCGGCGAAAAAAGTCTACGAGGCCGAGGACATCGACCGCTCGACCATGGCGGCGCGGATCCGGCACGTCATGCAGTGCGCGTTCGCCGGCAAGCGGCTGGTCGTGTTCTCTGGCGGCGACGCCAAGGATACCGACGGGCTGCTCAACGAGATCCGGCAGATCCGGGATGGCGGCGGCTCCGGCTCGATCATTGGCCGCAACAGCTTCCGGCGACCCAAGGCCGAAGCGCTGGCCCTGCTCGACGAGGTGATCAAGATCTACCTCAACGAGGCGTGAGCCGCGCCCGGGCCGACCTCGCCTCCGACTGAGCGCACGGGCCGCCCGTCGTCACCGGCCGGCGCTCGCCGTCAGGCCTGTGGACTCGATCCGGTTGCGGGCGAGGTCCGGGCCGCTTATATCGCGTTCGGCGCTGGCTTGCCTGACCGGGCGCCCGATGCCGGGCAGGCGGCGGCCGGCTCTTCCAGCGTGCCTGGTGGCGCGCGGAACGAGCCAAGGACGAGCGACGCGATGAAGATCAGCGGCAACGAGATCCGTCCCGGTTACGTGCTCGAGCACAAGGACCGGATCTGGATGGTCGCCCGTGCCGAGCACGTGAAGCCCGGCAAGGGCCCGGCCTACCAGCAGGTCGAGCTCAAGGACCTGGTCGACGGCACCAAGCTCAACGAGCGCTTCCGCGCGGTCGAAACCGTCGAACGCGTGCGCCTGGACGAGCAGCGCTATCAGTTCCTCTACCAGGACGGCGACCACCTCAACCTGATGGACCAGGAGACGTACGAGCAGCAGGCGATCGACCAGGCCCTGGTCGGCGACCGTCTCCCGTTCCTGCAGGAAGGCATGATGCTGACTGTGCTGAGCTACGAGGGACGGCCGCTGATGGTCCACCTGCCCGAGACGACCGTGCTCGAGGTGGTCGAGGCGGATCCGGTGGTCAAAGGCCAGACCGCGGCCGCGTCCTACAAGCCGGCAGTGCTCGAGAACGGCGTCCGGATCATGGTGCCGCCGCACATCGAGGCCGGCACCCGCGTGGTGGTCAACATCGCAGAGGCCAGCTACGTCGAGCGGGCGAAGGGCTAGGCCCGGCTCGTGGCGCTCCGCTCCGCCAACATCACCGTGATGATGCAGGCGGCCCGTAAGGCCGCCCGCCATCTGCTGCGCGACTTCGGCGAAGTCGAGCATCTGCAGGTCTCGATCAAGGGGCCGGGCGATTACGTCAGCGCTGCCGACCGGCGGAGCGAGCAGATTCTGCGCCAGGAGCTCGCACGCGCCCGCCCGGGCTTCGCGTTCCTGCTCGAGGAGAGCGGTGCCGTCGGTGATCTCGAGGCAGACTACCGATGGATCATCGACCCGCTCGATGGCACGACCAACTTCTTGCACGCGGTCCCGCACTTTGCGATCTCGATCGGGCTCGAGCGCCAGGGCGAGCTGGTCGCCGGCGTCGTCTACGACCCGATCAAGGACGAGATGTTCGGCGCCGAGAAGGGCGCTGGTGCCTATCTCAACGATCGACGGCTGCGGGTCTCCCGTAGGACCGAGCTCGCGAGCTGCCTGATCGGCACCGGGATTCCGGTGCTCGACTGGCCCGGCCGCAAGCTGGGCTTTGCGGCCCAGCTCGACCGCCTGGCGGGCGAGGTTTCGGGCGTCCGCCGGCTCGGCACCGCCTCGCTCGATCTCGCCTATGTCGCCGCCGGCCGCTTCGACGGGTTTTGGGAGTACGATCTCAAGCCCTGGGACATGGCGGCCGGGATCGTGCTGGTGCGCGAGGCGGGCGGCCTGGTCGGCCGGCTCGACGGCGACCCCGACCTGCTCGGCCGGGGCACGTTGGTCGCCAGCAATCCCGCCATTCACGAGCGGTTCTGTGAGCTGCTCCGGGTCGGGGGCTGATGGCTGCGTCGGCGCTCGGTCTCGATCGGGCCGGGGTGGAATCCCACCGCGACAAAGTTAACCTGTTGTCAACTTTTGCGTTTCAGTGGGTTATGGCTTAGTGTTCACGCACGTCTCCAGGCATGGCCGCGATACCCGGCGCGCGGCAGTGCGCGCGAGCGGTACGGCTCGAGTGGTCGCGTGGGTGGCAGCGCCGATCGGCCGAAGCCGCGTTGGGAAGGCCCGACGATGACCAGTCCGCAGCGTTTCATCAACCGCATGATCGTCTTCCTGGTGCTGGCGGCGATCGCGGTCGGTTTCGCCTATGAGGTGATCTGGCGGATCTACCTCTACAACCCGCTGCTGAACGGATTGATCCTCGGCATTCTGCTGCTCGGCATCGTCTACATCTTCCGGCGCGCCTTCGGCATCAAGCCCGAGATCCGCTGGATCGAGGCCTTCCGTACCAGCAACCCCGGCTTTTCGTTGCAGGCGGCGCCGCGGCTGCTTGCGCCGGTCGCGGCCGCGCTCGGCGAGCAGGAGCGGCGCGGCCGCGTCATGCTGCCGGCGATCTCGGTGCGCCACCTGCTGGACAGCATCAGCGCCCGCCTCGATGAAACCCGCGACATCTCGCGCTATCAGATCGGGCTGCTGATCTTCCTGGGCCTGCTCGGCACCTTCTGGGGTCTGACCGAGACGATCGGCTCGGTCAGCAAGGTGATCAACGGGCTCTCGGTCGGCGAGGGCGATCTGGTGGTCGTGTTCGACGAGCTCAAGGCCGGCCTCGCGGCGCCGTTGGCCGGCATGGGCACGGCGTTTAGCGCGTCGCTGTTCGGGCTTGCCGGCTCGCTGGTGCTGGGCTTCCTCGACCTCCAGGCAACGCAGGCGCAGAACAGCTTTTACAACGAGATGGAGGAATGGCTCTCGGGCCTGACCCGGTTGACCAGCGCCGATCCCGGTTCGGGCGTCGACATCAGCATTCCCGCTTATGTCCAGGCGATGCTCGAGCAGACCGCCGAAAACCTGGATGGTCTGCAGCGCTCGGTCGCGCGCTCCGAGGAGAATCAGGCGACCGTGCATTCCGGGCTGATCGCGCTGACCGAACGGCTGACCGCGCTCGGCGACCAGATCGCCACCGAGCAGGCGCTGCTGGCGCGGCTGATCTCGAGCCAGGAAGAGCTCCGGCCGCTGGTCGGCCGCCTGGTCGACAACGAGAGCGGCGGCTTCGACGAGGCGACCCGCAACCATATCCGGAACATGGACGTTTACCTGGCGCGGATCCTGGACGAGACCGTGCAGGGCCGCAGCCAGATGACGCACGAGCTGCGCAGCGAGATCAAGATGGTCGCCCGCACCATTGCCGCGGTCGCCGGCGAGCCGCGGGCTCTCTCCGGATAGTCGCGAGCCATGGCTCGTTCACGCCGCGAGCTGCGCCACATCGACCAATGGCCGGGCTACGTCGACGCTCTGTCGACGCTGCTGCTGGCGATCACCTTCCTGCTCGTGGTGTTCGTGCTCAGCCAGTTCTTTCTCAACCAGCTGCTCCAGGGCAAAGACACCAAGCTCAAGAGCCTGGAGTCGTCGATCAGCCAGCTGACCGCGCAGCTCGACACCGAGCACGCGACCAACTCGCAGCTGCGGCTGTCGGTGGCCAAGCTGTCGGCGGATCTCCAGGGCGCGCAGGCCGATCGCGACGACGCGATGGGCCGGCTCGGCCAAACCTCGGCGGAGCGTGACCAGTTCCGCGACCAGCTTGCGGTGCTGCAGGACCAGAAGGCCCAGCTCACCCAGACCCTGAATGAACTGCGGGTCGAGGCCGACAAGAGCCAGAAGCTGCAGGCCGATCTCGAGCGTTCGACCGATCTGCGCTCCAAGCTCGCCGAGGAGCTGCGGCTCGCCCAGCAGAACGTGACCGCCGACAAGGCGACGATCGAGGCCCAGCTCTCGCAATTGATCCAGCTCAGGCGCGATATCGACGCCCTCCAGAAGACCCGTCACGAGCTCGATCTCCAGGTCGCGGAGATGACGGCCCTGCTCAAGGCGGCGGAGCAGGCGAAGGGCGATGCGACCAAGGAGATCGCGCGGCTGGCCGATCTGCTCGAGGCCGTCCAGGCGAAGACCAAGGGCCTCGAGACCGAGGTCGCGAAGCTCAACCAGTCGGTCGCCGAATCCGGACAGAAGAACCAGGATCTATCGAGCCAGATCGCGCGTCTGACCGCTCTGCTCGACACCGCACGCGGTGAGAAGACTGCGGCCGATCAGCGGGTCGCGGCCCTGAGCCAGCAGATCGAGAGCGCGCGCGGGGAGGGCGGCAAGCTCAGCGACGAGGTCGCCCGCCTGCAGGAGCTGCTGAAGACCGCAGAGCAGGACAAGGCGACGCGCGAGGCGCGAGTCGCGGAGCTGTCGTCCCAGCTCCAGGCTGCTGGCGGCGATGCCGCCGAGCGCGAGCGGCGCCTGGCCGAGCTGTCCGCGCTTTTGCGTGAGGAGCAGAGCAAAAGCCAGCAGAGCAGCGCGAGCGCCGAGGAGCTGCAGAAGGCGCGCGAGCAACTGCTGGCCCAGCTGGGCCAGGTGCGCGACCAGTCGTCCGAGCTGGAATCGAAGCTCGCGAGCGCACAGGAACGTACGATGCTCGCGCAGAAGGAGATCGACCAGCGCGACACCCGGATCGCCGATCTGCTCCGCCAGGCCGGCCGCAAGGAGGAGGCGCTCGCGACCGAGCAGGCGCTCTCGCGCGAGTCGCTGAACCAGGTCGAGACTTTGAACCGCCAGATCAATGCGCTCCGGGTGCAGCTCGCGTCGCTCCAGCAGGCGCTCGACGTCTCGAAGCAGAAGGCCGAGGAGCAGCAGGTCACGATCACCGATCTCGGCAGCAAGCTGAACATGGCGCTCGCCGGCAAGGTCGAGGAGCTGGGCCGGTTCCGCTCGGAATTCTTCGGCCGGCTGCGCCAGCTCTTGGGCGACCGGCCGGACGTGCGGATCGTGGGCGACCGGTTCGTGTTCCAGTCCGAGGTGCTGTTCCCGAGCGCTTCGGCCGACATCGAGCCGAGCGGCCAGGACGAGCTGCGCAAGCTGGCCGACAGCCTGCGCCAGATCTCGAGCGAGATCCCGAGCGATCTGCCCTGGGTCCTGCAGATCAACGGCCATACCGATACCCGGCCGATCAGCACGCCCGAGTTCCCCTCGAACTGGGAGCTGTCGACCGAGCGCGCGATCAACGTCGGCAAATTCCTGATCAGCCAGGGCATTCCGCCCGAGCGGATCGCCGTCGCGGGCTTCGCTTCGTTCCAGCCTCTCGACGATCGGCATGACGAGATCGCCTACCGGCGCAATCGACGGATCGAGCTCAAGCTCACGACCCCCTGAGGCCCTTCCGCTCGCTGGCGATGCGGGCGAGCGCGCCCGGCGCCGCGGCTCAGCCGTCCAGCTCCCCGGGACGGGATACGCGGCTGGAGAACTTAGGGCTGCGCGGCGGTAGTTGTACATGTCGCCGGGCCGGCGGCTCAGCCTGATGCAACGCCGACGCCGGCGGCCAGCCGGCTCGGGGTGAGCTGCGCGACCTTTAGGCCGGAGCCGAAGCCAGCGCCGGCCCAGTTATGGTGCCCAGGTCCGGACGAGCACGCGCAGCCAGTTCCGGAACGCGAGCTTCTCGAGCAGCGGCTGATCGTAACCCGCGCCGCGGAGGGCCCCGACGACGTGGGGCAGGCCGGTGACGTCCCTGATCGCATTGGGCACGATCGTGCCGTCGAAATCGGAGCCGAAGCCGACCTGGTCCTCGCCGAGCCGCTCGA
>DATAOG010000563.1:0-4325 GCA_036265855.1 Geminicoccaceae bacterium
GCCGCCGAGGACCAGCTCCGCCCGGTCGACGAGGTGGTGATGGTGACCGCGCGCGCGCCGCATCAGCCGCCCGAGAGCTTCGCCACGCCGGTCTTCGAGCGCGGGGAGCTGCGCCCCGGCGACCAGCTGCGCGGGCCCGCGATCATCGTCGAGGCGACCACCACGGTCGTGGTCGAGCCGGGCTGGCAGGCCGAGCTCACCCCCCGCGACCACCTGGTCCTGACCCGGATCGAGCCGCTCGCCCGCCAGGCGCCGATCGGCACGAAATCCGACCCGATCATGCTCGAGGTGTTCAACAACCTCTTCATGTCGATCGCCGAGCAGATGGGCGTCACTCTTCAGAACACGGCCTACTCGGTCAATATGAAGGAGCGGCTCGACTTCTCCTGCGCGCTGTTCGATCGGGCCGGCATGCTGATCGCGAACGCGCCGCACATGCCGGTGCATCTGGGCTCGATGGGCGAGAGCGTGCGCACGGTCTTGAGAACGCGCGGCCAGTCCATGCGCCCGGGCGACGTGTTCGCGCTCAACAATCCCTACAACGGCGGCACGCATCTGCCGGACGTGACCGTGATCATGCCGGTCTTCGGCGAGGGCGAGCGCCTCCTGTTCCTGACCGCGGCGCGTGGCCATCACGCCGACATCGGCGGCATCACGCCGGGTTCGATGCCGCCGGATTCAACCTCGATCGCGCAGGAGGGCGTCCTGATCGACGACTTCCAGCTGGTCGATCAGGGCCGGTTTCTCGGCGACGATCTGGACGCGCTGCTGGCGTCCGGACCCTATCCCGCGCGCAATCCGCGCCAGAACGTGGCCGATCTCCAGGCGCAGATCGCCGCCTGCGCCAAGGGCCGCGCCGAGCTCCTCAAGATGATCCGGCACTTCGGCCTCGAGGCCGTCCTCGCCTACACCGGCCATGTCCAGGACAACGCCGAGGAATCGGTCCGACGCGTGCTCGGCGTGCTCAGGCCGGGCGCCTTCACCTATCCGCTCGACAATGGCGCCAGGATCCAGGTGCGGGTCGAGATCGACCGGGAGGCGCGGAGCGCGCTGGTCGACTTCACCGGCACGTCCGCACAGCTTCCGGACAATTTCAATGCGCCCGCCGCGGTCTGCCGGGCGGCGGTGCTGTACGTGTTCCGGACGCTGGTCGATCAGCCGATCCCGATGAACGAGGGCTGCCTCAAGCCGATTGAGATCGTGATCCCGGAGGGCTGCATGCTGAAGCCCGGCTTTCCGGCGGCGGTGGTCGCCGGCAACGTCGAGACCTCGCAATGCGTCACCGATGCGCTCTACGGCGCGCTTGGCGTGCTGGCGGCGGCCCAGGGCACGATGAACAACTTCACATTCGGCAACGACCGCTACCAGTACTACGAGACGATCTGCGGCGGCTCTGGGGCCGGCCCCGATTTCGACGGGACGTCGGCGGTGCATACGCACATGACCAACTCCCGCCTGACCGACCCCGAGGTCCTGGAATGGCGCTATCCGGTCGTGCTCGAGAGCCACCGGATCAACCGAGGCTCCGGCGGCGCCGGTCGCCACGGAGGCGGCGACGGCACCATCCGCCGCATCCGCTTTCTCGAAGCGATGAGCGCGGCGCTCCTCTCGAATCATCGGGTGGTCGCGCCCTTCGGCCTCGCGGGCGGCGCCGCGGGGGCGGTCGGCCGTCAGTGGGTCGAACGCGCCGATGGCCGACGGCAGGAACTCCGCGGCTGCGCCAAGACCGAAATGGCCCCCGGCGATGTCTTCGTCATACAGACGCCAGGCGGCGGCGGCTACGGCAGGCCGGGATGACGCCGGCGCCACGGCAGCAAGCTTAAGTTTTTGCTCTTGCTTGCTTCCCGAGATCGAACCGAGAACGCGAAGCACATCATCGCCGGTCCATCGGGACCGATCAGTCCGAATGTTCGAAGCCCTAGCTTACCGAGCGAGTTCGACCGCGTAGCTGTCTACCGGCGGCGGCGGCTTGATCAGTCCCTGTTGTACCAGAAAGCTGGCGAAGCGCGCGTACCGCGTGCGGTCGAGCGCTGCCGGACGGAGCGCGAAGCGTGGCAACGTGTCGGCCCAGGCGCGCCGGTTCAGCTGGTCATCGAGCTCCGGACGGCCCTTGACGAACAACTTGAAGCTCTCGTCCGGGTGGTTGACCAGGTACTGCACGCCCTGCTCGACCGCGTCGACGAAGCGGCCGAGCCGAGGATCGTCGAGCTTCGATCGGTTGGCGATGAAGATCAGCTCGTCGTAGGCCGGCACGCCTTCCTCCTCGGGGTAGAAGGCGCGTCCCGGCCGACCCTGGAGCGCCAGCTGGTTCATCTCGAAGTTTCGATAGGCGCCGATCACGCCGTCGACCTGGCCGGACAGGAGCGCTGGCGCCAGCGCAAAGTTGACGTTGACCAGCTCGACCGCATCCAGGGCCAGCCCGTGCCTGGCCAGCATCGCCTTTAACAGCGTGTCCTCGAAGCCGCCGACCGAGAACCCGACTTTGCGGCCTTTCAGATCCTCGATCTTTCTGATCGGGCCGTCGGCCAGCACCAGCAGCGAGTTGAGCGGGGTCGCGACCAGCGTGCCGATCCGGACCAGCGGCAGGCCCTGATCGACCTGGATGTGCAGCTGCGGCTGATAGCTGACGCCGATATCGGCCTGGCCCGCCGCGACCAGCTTCGGCGGATCGTTGGGGTCGGCCGGCGCCACGATCTCGACCTCCAGCCCGGCGGTCTTGAAATAGCCCTGCTGCTGCGCGACCAGGATCGGCCCGTGGTCCGGATTGACGAACCAGTCGAGCATCAGGGTCAGGTGATCGGCGGCCCGCGCCGGAGCCGGCAGACCCGCCGCGAGCAGCAGGGCGACGATCAGGAAGCGCATCGCGGGACTCCTAGTCGGCGGTGCGGGCGAGCGTCTCCGGCGCCCAGGGCATCAGGCGGCCCAGCAGCCGGTCGACCAGCAGATAGAGGACCAGCGCCATCGCCATCAGCACGATCAGCGCCGCGAACATCAGCTCGATCTGCAGCCGCGCGTTGGCGTGCAGCATCAGATAGCCGAGCCCGGCCGAGGAGCCGACCCATTCGCCGACCACCGCCCCGATCGGCGCCACCGCAGTCGCGACCCTGAGACCCGAGCCGAACGCCGGCAGCGCCGCCGGCAGACGGACCCGGAACAGCGTGCGCAGGCGGGTCGCACCCATGGTCCGGGCGAGGTCCAGCCAGCCCGGCTCCGTCCGCCGCAGGCCATCGAACAGCGCCGCTGCCACCGGGAAATAGATGATCAGGATCGCCATGACGACCTTGCTGGCCAGACCATAGCCGAACCAGAGCACGAGCAAGGGCGCGAGCGCGAAGACCGGAATCGTCTGGCCGATCACGAGCAGCGGCAGCAGCCACGGCTGAAGCGGCGGCAGCAGCGCCATCGCGAGCGCGCTCCCGGCGCCGATCAGGACCCCGCCCAAGAGGCCGAGCAGGATCTCGAGCAGCGTGATCGCGCCATGGTAGGCGAGCAGCGGCGCTTCGGCCACGAGCGTCCGTGCAACCAGCAAGGGCGGCGGCAGCAGGTAGCGCGGCACGCCGGTCGCCCAGACCAGCGCCTGCCAGAGCAGCAGAAGCCCGGCCAGCACCAGCAGCGGGCGCGGGTTGCTCAAGCGGCGGCTTCTTGGGCATCGGCGAGACCGGCCAGAAGGTCGCCCTGGCGGGCCAGCAGCGCCGGGTCGTGCAGGTCCCGGGGCGGCGTACCGGCGGGCAGGATCGGAGGCTCGATGCGCGCCGGCTGGCCGGCCATGACGTGGATCCGGTGGCCGAGCCGGAGCGCCTCAAGCGGGTCGTGGGTCACCAGCAGCACCGTGCGCCCGGCCAGCAGCTGCGCGGCCAGGACCTGGAGCCGGGCGCGGGTGATCGCATCGAGCGCCGAGAACGGCTCGTCCATCAGCACGACCGGCCGGTCCTCCATCAAGGTCCGGGCGAGTGCAGCCCGCTGGCGCTGGCCGCCCGAGAGCGTCGCCGGCCGCTGGTCGCGCTGAGGGCTTAGGCCGACCCGTTCAAGCAGCGCTTCCGCTCCGGCATGGTCGGGGGGCTCGCCGCGCAGGCGCGCGCCAAGCACGACGTTGCCTTGCACGGTGAGCCAGGGCAGAAGATCGTCCTGCTGGCCCATCCAGGCAAGCCGGGGCGCGAGCGGCAGCCCGTCGCTGCAGGCGACCGCGCCGTGGTCGGGCGGCAACAGGCCCGCGATCAGGCGCAAGAGGCTGCTCTTGCCGACCCCGCTCGGGCCGAGCAGGCAGGTCCACTGGCCGGCCGGCAGCGTGAAATCGAGCCGGTCGAACAGCCATGTTCCCGCGTAGC
>DATAOG010000564.1:0-2135 GCA_036265855.1 Geminicoccaceae bacterium
TCCGCTGCTGCCGCAGGCGGGCTCGGACCTGAAGCTGCCGCCGGGGCGGCGCTCCGTGCTGGTCTTCGTCAAGCGCCTGGGCCCCGATTTCCTGGAGCGGCTCGAGTCCGACTTCAGCCTGCAGCAGGTCCGGATCGACGCGCCCTCGGCGCAGGTCGTGGGCGCTTGGATCCCGCTGGCCTCGCCGGCTGGCCGGGAGCTCGCGCGACTGACCTGGATCCCGCACCAGCCCGGCCGCAAGCTCCTGGTCTGGCTGACGCCCGCGCTGCTGGCGGCGCTCGCGGTCTTCCTCGGCTTTGCCGGCCTTGCGCTGCGCAACGTGCGGCGCGCCGCCGCCGCGATCCGCGACGGCGAGACCCGGTTCCGGGACATCGCCGAGGCCAGCTCCGACTGGCTTTGGGAGACCGACGCCGAGCTGCGGGTGGCGTTCGTCTCGGAGCGGTTCGCGACCATCGCCGGGATCAGCCCGCAGGCGATCCTCGGCCGTTCGCTGACCGCGGTGCTGCATCCGGCGGAGGATCGCGGCCGCTGGCAGCGCCATCTGGCCGATCTCTCCGCGCGCCAGCCGTTCCGCGGCCTGCTCTGCCGGCTCGACCAGGGGGGCACCCGCGCGCACACGCTGCGCGTCGCCGGCAAGCCGATCTTCGATCGCGGCGGGCGGTTCTGCGGCTATCGGGGCGCCGCCACCGACATCACCGCGGAGCTCCAGGCCCAGAGCCAGGCTCAGTATCTGGCGCGGCACGATCCGTTCACCGGCCTGCCCAACCGTCTGCTGCTCCAGGAGCGGCTGCAGCAGGCCCTGGCCGACTGCCGGCGCCGGCCTGGGGCCGCGGCGATCCTGTGCCTCGATCTCGATCACTTCAAGGCGGTCAACGACCGGCTCGGCCACGCCGCCGGCGATCTCCTGATCAAGATCTGCGCCGCAAGGCTCGCGGCCTCGGTGCGCGAGATCGATACCGTCGCCCGGTTCGGCGGCGACGAATTCGCCGTGCTGCAGGTCGGGATCGAGGACTTGAGCGACGTGCAGAACCTGGCCGACCGGCTGCTCGCCGAGCTCGCCCGGCCGTTCCAGCTGGACGGCCAGGAGGCGCTGGTCACGACCAGCATCGGCATCGCCTTGGTTCCGGCCGACGGCGACGCCCCCGAGGCGCTGCTGCAGAATGCCGACGTCGCGCTTTACCGCGCCAAGTCCGAAGGCGGCAACCGCTGTCGCTTCTTCGAGGTCGGCATGGACGCCCGGCTCCGGGAGCGGAAGGCGCTCGAGGCCGAGCTGCGACGGGCGCTGCATGGCGGCGAGCTCGAGCTCTACTACCAGCCGCTGATCAACCTCCGCGACGGCCGGCCGACCGGCGTCGAAGCGCTGGTCCGCTGGCATCATCCCGAGCTCGGCCTGGTCGAGCCGGCCGCCTTCATGCCGCTCGCCGAGCAGACCGGCCTGATCATCCCGATCGGCGAATGGGCGCTCGAGACCGCGTGCGCGCACGCCGCCGACTGGCAGGGCGTTCGGATGTCGGTCAACTTGTCCGCGGTGCAGTTCCGGCACGCCGATCTGGTCGGCGCGGTCAGGTCGGCCCTCGAGCGCTCGGGGCTGGCGCCGGGCCGCCTCGAGCTCGAGATCACCGAATCGGTGCTGCTCGAGGAGCCGCAGGAATCGCTGATCACGCTGCTGCGGCTCAAGGACCTGGGCGTGCGTATCGCGATCGACGACTTCGGCACCGGTTGCTCGAGCCTCGGCCATCTGCGGACCTTCCCGTTCGACAAGATCAAGATCGACCGCTCGTTCGTGCGCGATCTCGACCAGGATCACGACGCCCAGGCGATCATCAAGGCGGTGGTCACGCTCGGCACCGGGCTCGGGATCGAGACCTGCGCGGAGGGCGTCGAGCGGATGGCGCAGCTCGCCCAGCTGGCGAGCGACGGCTGCGACGAGGTTCAAGGCTATCTCTTCTGCCGGCCGATGCCGATGGCGGAAGCTCAGGCGTTCGTAAGGCGCGCCGCCGACGGCTCGCTGCTCGCGGACTTGATGGTCGACAGGCCCGGCCGGCGGGCGTAACCATCGATCCGCTCAGACGCGGCGCCGCGCGAAAGCCATTTCTGGCAGCGCGGAGCGCGCCCGGCACAAATGGTCAGAGCGA
>DATAOG010000565.1:0-6613 GCA_036265855.1 Geminicoccaceae bacterium
GGGCGACAACGTGACGATGAAGGTCAACCTGATCGCGCCGATCGCGATGGAGGAGGGCCTCCGCTTCGCGATCCGCGAAGGCGGCCGCACGGTCGGCGCCGGCGTCGTCGCCTCGATCATCGAATAGCCGGCGCAAGGGGCGGGCAGCGGACGAAGCGGACGCCATGGACACGCAGAACATTCGGATCCGCCTGAAGGCGTTCGATCACCGGGTGCTGGATCAGTCGGCGCGCGAGATCGTCAGCACGGCCAAGCGGACCGGGGCGCGGGTGCGCGGGCCGATCCCGCTGCCGACCCGGATCGAGCGGGTGACCGTGCTGCGCTCGCCGCACGTCGACAAGAAGTCGCGCGAGCAGTTCGAGATCCAGACCCACAAGCGCCTGCTCGACATCGTCGATCCGACGCCGCAGACGGTCGATGCGCTGATGAAGCTCGACCTTGCGGCTGGCGTCGACGTTGAGATCAAGGTCTAGCGGGGCGACGGCCATGCGCACGGGGCTCCTGGCAGAGAAGCTCGGCATGACCCGGCTGTTCGAGGACGACGGCAGCCACGAGCCGGTCACCGTGCTGCGGGTCGAGGACTGCGAGGTGGTCGCGACGCGCCGGCCCGAGCGCGAGGGCTACGCCGCGGTCCAGATCGGGGTCGGCAAGGCCAAGGTCAAGAACGTGACCAAACCCATGCGCGGCCATTTCGCCAAGGCGAACGTCGCGCCGAAGGCGCAGCTCGCCGAGTTCCGGGTCAGCGAGGACGCGCTCCTGGAGCCCGGGACGGCGCTCTCGGTCGAGCATTTCGTGGTCGGCCAGTACGTCGACGTCGCCGGCACCAGTATCGGCAAGGGCTTCGCCGGCGCGATGAAGCGCTGGGGCTTCCGGGGGCTCAGGGCCTCGCACGGCGTCTCGATCTCGCATCGCTCCCACGGCTCGACCGGTCAGCGCCAGGACCCGGGCAAGGTGTTCAAGGGCAAGAAGATGGCCGGGCATATGGGCGACCGCCGGGTCACGGTGCAGAACCTCGAGGTCGTGGGCGTCGACAAGGAGCGCGGCCTCGTTCTGGTCAAGGGGGCCGTGCCGGGCGCGCGCGGCGGCTATGTGCGGATCACCGATGCGGTCAAGCGCGCCCTGCCCCAGGAGGCGCCGTACCCGGCCGGCGTGCTGAGGCCCGCGGCGGCGGCGCCGGCCGAGCCGGGCGCCGAGGAGTAGGAGATGCAGCTCGCGGTCACCACGCTCGATCAGGGCGAGGCCGGCATGATCGAGCTCAGCCCGGCGGTGTTCGGCCAGGCCGTGCGCGCCGACGTGCTCCACCAAGTCGTGCGCTGGCAGCTCGCCAAGCGGCGCCAGGGCACCCACAAGGCCAAGACCCGCGGCGAGGTCAACAAGACCACGCGCAAGATGTACAAGCAGAAGGGCACCGGCCGGGCGCGCCACGGCGCCGCCTCGGTGCCGCAGTTCCGGGGCGGCGGCAAGGCGTTCGGGCCGACCCCGCGCGACCATGCGATCGACCTGCCCAAGAAGGTGCGCCGGCTCGGGCTCAAGATGGCGCTCTCGAGCAAGCTCGCGGACGGCAAGCTCGTGATCCTCGACCGGGCGGCGCTCGATCAGCCCAAGACCAAGCAGCTGGCGGCGCGGCTCGACCGGCTCGGCTGGTCTTCGGCGCTGCTGATCGACGGCCCCGAGTTCGATCAGAACTTCTCGCGCGCGGCGCAGAACCTGAGGGGGTTGCAGCTGATGGCGTCGGGCGGCGCCAACGTCTACGACATCCTGCGCCGCGACCTGCTGGTCCTGACCAGGGACGCCGTGCGCCAGCTCGAGGAGCGCCTGGCATGAACCGTGAGCGGATGTACGACCTGATCCTCGGGCCCGTGATCACGGAGAAGTCGACCCAGGGCTCGGAGCACAACCAGGTCACGTTCCGGGTGCGCAAGGAGGCGACCAAGCCCGACATCAAACTCGCGGTCGAGGGCCTGTTCGGGGTCAAGGTCAAGGCCGTCAACACGCTCAACCGCAAGGGCAAGGTCAAGCGGTTTCGGGGTCGGCCGGGCCGGCGCAGCGACGTTAAGAAGGCGATCGTGACGCTCGAGGAAGGCCAGAGCATCGACATCACGACGGGCATCTGAGGGCGGGAATCTCCAAGATGGCATTGAAGAGCTACAAACCGGTCACGCCGTCCTTGCGCCAGCTGGTGCTGGTCGACCGCTCGGAGCTATGGAAGGGCAAGCCGGTCAAGCAGTTGACCGAGGGCCTCTCGAAGAGCGGCGGGCGCAACAACTACGGTCGGATCACGTCCTGGCATCGTGGCGGCGGCCACAAGCGACGCTACCGGCTGGTCGATTTCAAGCGCCGCAAGTTCGGGGTCGAGGCCCGGGTCGAGCGGCTCGAGTACGATCCCAACCGCTCGGCCTTCATCGCGCTGATCCGCTACCAGGACGGCGAGCTCGCCTACATCCTGGCGCCGCAGCGCCTGGCCGTCGGCGACGCGGTGATCGCCGACGAGCGGGTCGACGTCAAGGCGGGCAACGCGGCGCCGCTCAAGAACATCCCGATGGGCACGATCGTCCACAACGTCGAGCTCAAGCCCGGCAAGGGCGGCCAGCTCGCGCGCGCCGCCGGCACCTACGTCCAGCTGGTCGGCCGCGATGCCGACTACGCGCAGCTGCGCCTGTCCTCGGGCGAGATCCGCCGGGTGCGGGCCGAATGCATGGCCTCGATCGGCGCGGTCTCCAATCCCGACCACCAGAACGTCAACTACGGCAAGGCCGGGCGCATGCGCTGGCTGGGCTGGCGGCCGCACGTGCGCGGCGTCGCGATGAACCCGATCGATCATCCGCATGGCGGCGGCGAGGGCCGGACCTCGGGCGGCCGCCATCCGGTCACCCCTTGGGGCAAGGGGACCAAGGGTGACCGGACGCGGCGCAACAAGAAGACCGCGAGCATGATCCTGCGCTCGCGGCATCTGGCCAAGAAGCGGGGAGGCTGAGGCGTATGGCGCGCTCGGTCTGGAAGGGCCCGTTCGTCGACGGCCATCTGCTGGCCAAGGCGGAGAAGGCCAGGGGCTCGACCCGCAACGAGATCATCAAGACCTGGTCCAGGCGCTCGACCATCGTGCCGGAGTTCGTGGGCCTGACCTTCGCGGTCTACAACGGCCACAGGTTCCTGCCGGTCTACGTCACCGAGAACATGGTCGGGCACAAGCTCGGCGAGTTCTCGCCGACCCGGACCTACCACGGCCACGGCGCCGACAAGAAGGCGCGCCGGCGGTGAGCGCGGGAGGCGCAAGCGATGGGCAAGCCTAAGCGCGAACGCGTGCTGCCCGAGAACCAGGCGATGGCAATGGCGCGCCTTCTGCGCACGAGCCCGCGCAAGCTCAACCTGGTGGCCCAGCTGATCCGCGGGCTCAAGGCCGAGCAGGCGCTGCAGCAGCTGACCTTCAGCCGCCGGCGGATCGCGGGCGAGGTCAAGAAGGTGCTGATGTCGGCGATCGCGAATGCCGAGAACAACCACGACCTCGACGTCGACCGGCTGGTGGTGGCCGAGGCGACCGTCGGCAAATCGCTGGTCATGAAGCGGTTCCGCGCCCGCGCCCGCGGCCGGGTCGGCCGGATCGAGAAGCCGATCTCGCGGCTGCGGATCGTGGTCGAGGAACGCGAGGAGGCAGCCTGATGGGGCACAAGGTCAATCCGGTCGGGCTCCGGCTCGGCATCAACCGGACCTGGGACTCGCGCTGGTACGCGGGCGGCCAGTATCGCGATCTTTTGAACGAGGATCTCCAGATCCGCGCCTATCTGCACAAGCGCCTGAAGCAGGCCGGCATCAGCAAGATCGTGATCGAGCGGCCGGCGAAGAAGGCCAGGATCTCGATCCACACCGCGAGGCCCGGCGTCGTGATCGGCAAGAAGGGCCAGGAGATCGAGGCGCTGAGACGCGATCTGGCCAAGCGGACGACGGGCGACGTCCACCTCAACATCGTCGAGATCAGGAAGCCCGAGATCGACGCCCGGCTGGTCGCCGAGAACATCGCGCAGCAGCTCGAGCGCCGGGTCACCTTCCGCCGCGCGATGAAGCGCGCGGTGCAGTCGGCGATGCGCCTTGGCGCGCAGGGGATCAAGGTCAGCTGCCAGGGCCGGCTCGGCGGCGCCGAGATCGCGCGCGGCGAGTGGTACCGCGAGGGTCGCGTGCCGTTGCATACGCTGCGCGCCGACATCGACTTCGGCCGGGCGACCGCGTTCACGCCCTACGGCACCAACGGCGTCAAGGTCTGGGTGTTCAAGGGCGAGATCATGGAACACGACCCGACCGCGCACGACCGGCGGCTCAGCGAAACCTCCTCGGTGCGCAGCTGACCGGAGGACCTAGGCCATGATGCAGCCGAAACGGACCAAGTACCGAAAGCGCCACAAGGAGCGCAACGACGGCCTGACCAAGGCCGGGGCGGAGCTCAACTTCGGCGCCTTCGGCATGAAGGCGACCACCAACGCCCGGGTTACCGCCCGCCAGATCGAGGCGGCGCGGCGCGCGATCACGCGGCATCTGAAGCGCGCCGGCCGGGTCTGGATCCGGATCTTCCCGGACCGGCCGGTCAGCAGGAAGCCGGCCGAGGTGCGCATGGGCAAGGGCAAGGGGTCGGTCGAGTACTGGGTGGCGCCGGTCAAGGCCGGCCGGATCATGTTCGAGATCGACGGCGTGCCCTCGGGCCTCGCCCAGGAGGCGATCCGCCGAGGCGCCGCCAAACTGCCGCTGCGCACCCGCTTCGTGGCCCGGCCGGGCGAGGAGCTCGGGGCATGAAGGCGAGCGAGGTGCGCGCCAAAGGCGACCAGGAGCTGCGCGAGCAGCTGCTGCAATTGAAGAAGGAGCAGTTTAACTTGCGCTTCCAGAGGGCGACCGGCCAGCTCGAGAACACGAGTCGGGTGCGCGTGGTCCGGCGCGACATCGCGCGGATCAAGACGGTCCTCGCCGCGCGCGCGCCGGCCGGCTGAGGAGCGCCGCGATGCCGCGCCGGATTCTCCAGGGCACCGTGGTCAGCGACAAGGCCGACAAGACGGTCATCGTCCGAGTCGACCGCCGGGTCATGCACCCCTTGTACAAGAAGTACGTCAACCGTTCGAAGCGGTACGCCGCCCACGACGAGACCAACCGCTACAAGGTCGGCGACCTGGTCCGGATCCAGGAATGTCGCCCGATCTCCAAGCGCAAGCGCTTCGAGGTCGTGTGGGAACCGCCGGCGGCGCCCGACGCGCCGGCGAGCTGAGGCTCGAAGACCATGATCCAGTCGGAGACCAACCTCGAGGTCGCGGACAACTCCGGTGCGCGCCGGGTGCAATGCATCCGCGTGCTCGGCGGCTCGCGCCGCAAGTTCGCCAGCATCGGCGACGTGATCGTGGTCGCGGTCAAGGAGGCGATCCCGCGCGGCAAGGTCAAGAAGGGCGACGTGCACAAGGCGGTGATCGTCCGCACGGCCAAGGAGATCCACCGGCCGGATGGCAGCGCGATCCGGTTCGACCGCAACGCCGCGGTGCTGATCAACCCGCAGGGCGAGCCGATCGGCACCCGGATCTTCGGGCCGGTGACCCGCGAGCTGCGCGCCAAGCGGTTCATGAAGATCATCTCGCTGGCGCCGGAGGTGCTCTGAATCCCGAGCAAAAGAACGAGCGATGGCCAAGAAGTTCAAGATCAGGAAGGGCGACCGGGTGATCGTGGTCACCGGCCGGGACCGCGGCAAGCAGGGCGAGGTGCTGCGCGTGCTGCGCGACGAGGACCGGCTCGTCGTGCAGGGCGTCAACATGATCAAGCGCCACCAGCGCCCGAGCGCCGGCCATCCCGGCGGGATCATCGACAAGGAGGCGCCGATCCACATCTCCAATGTCGCCCACATCGATCCGGCCGGCCAGGAGCCGACCCGGGTCGGCTACAAGTTCCTCGAGGGCGGCCGTAAGGTGCGCTTCGCCAAGCGCTCCGGCGAAGTCCTCGACCGCTAGGGAGTGCCGCCATGGCCCGACTGTACGAGCAGTATCGCGAGGTCATCCGCGGCGAGCTCCAGGCGCAGTTCAACTACAAGAACCCGATGCAGATCCCGCGGCTCGACAAGATCGTGCTCAACATGGGAGTCGGCGAGGCGACCGCGGACCAGAAGAAGCTGCAGACGGCGATGAACGAGATGGCGCTGATCAGCGGCCAGAAACCGGTGGTCCGGCGCGCGCGCAAGTCGGTCGCCAACTTCAAGCTGCGCGAAGGCATGGCGATCGGCTGCAAGGTGACCCTGCGCCGCGGGCGGATGTACGAGTTCCTCGACCGGCTGATCAACATCGCCCTGCCGCGGGTCCGCGACTTCCGCGGCGTGCCGCCGAGAAGCTTCGATGGAAGAGGCAATTACGCGATGGGTCTGAGAGAGCAGATCATCTTTCCCGAGATCAACTACGACGACGTCGACGAGATCCGGGGCATGGATGTCGTGATCTGCACGACCGCGCCGACCGATACCGAAGCTCGGGCGTTGCTCGAGCAGTTCCACATGCCTTTTGCGAGCTGATAAGGAGCCTTTGCCGCATGGCCAAGAAGAGCGCCATCGAGAAGAATCAGCACCGTCGCCGGCTGGTCGAGCAGTACGCCGCCAAGCGCGCCG
>DATAOG010000566.1:0-4632 GCA_036265855.1 Geminicoccaceae bacterium
ACGCGACCGAGACCGGCGGGCTTTTGGCGCGGCTGAGCGGCCGGCCGAATGCCGGCGATTTCATTTTGCATCTCGCCGGGTCCGGCCCGCTCGATGCCTGGACCGGCGATCTCAGGCTCGACGCCGAGCGGCTGGCCCGTGCCGCCGCCAGGCTCAAGATCACCTTCGCCCAGCAGCCACAGCTCCGCCTCGACGGCAACCTGCAGCCGGCGCCGGGGCTGTTGCCGGCGCAGATCGCAGCTGTCGCCGGCGAGCGCCTGGGACTGGGCCTGACCGTCATGCAGCCGGCTGCTCAGCGGCTGATCGTGCAGGATCTGCGGCTCGCCACGGCGAGCGGCGAACTCTCCGGCCAGGCCGAGGTTGATCTCGAACGGCATCAGCTTTCGGCCACGGCCGACCTGCAGCTGCCGGCGCTGGCGCGATTCGCCCCGCTGCTCGCGACGTCGCTTGGCGGCGCTCTCAACGCCCATCTGACTGCTCAAGGCGCGCTTCTGCAGCCCAAAGGGCGCCTGGTGCTCACGGTCGACGACCCGCAAGCTGGCCAGATCGCGGCCCGGCAGCTCGAGACGACGCTCGATTTCGCGATGCCTAAGCCCGCGACGGTGCAGGTCTCCGGCACTGGCCGGCTGACCGCTCTGCGACCGCCGCCGGACGTGCCGGTCCCGACGCAGGACATCACCTGGCGCCTCGCTCTCGGGGGCTCCGCCGGCGGTCCGCTGACACTCAGTGGGCTGGCCCTGAGCGCCCAGGATCTGTCGCTTGACGCATCCGGCACGCTCGATCCGGCCACCCTTGCCGGCCACGCCAGGCTCGTGCTGGAGGCACCGGCACTGGGGCCGCTGATCGCCAGGTTCGGACAGCACCTCGACGGTCGCGCCCAACTCACAGCCGATCTCGGCCTCGGCGAGGGCGGCCGCCGGATCGAGGTCGATCTGAGCGGAGGTCTCAACAATCTTGCGGGACTGCCGCCGGGTGCCGCCGAACTGCTCGGCTCAGAGCCGCGCCTCAGCGCGCAGGCGACCCTCGAGCCCGGTCGCCGGCTCGCGGTCGAGGGGCTGACCGTCACGGGCGCGGCCGCTACGCTCGGCGGCACCCTCTCGCTCGCGCTGCCGGAGCAGAGGCTGGACGGCAAGGTGACCGTCGCCCTGCCGAAGCTCGCGGTGCTGGCGCCGGCGACCGGCCGGGATCTGTCCGGCGCGCTCGAGATCACGGTCGTGCCAGCCGGCAGCCTCCAGGCTCCGACCGCGCTGGTCCAGGCGCGTGGCCGAGACCTGCTGCTCGAGGGCCATCCGATCGGGACGGTGGCGCTGGAGACCTCGGCCAAGGATCTGCTCACCGCACCGGACGGCAAGCTCGAGATCGCGGCCAAGCAATCCGGGCTCGAGGCCAGGCTCGCCACCGGCTTCCGCGTCGAGGAGCATCAGTTGCATCTGCGCGATCTGCAGCTGACCGGGCCCCGCACCCGGATCGGTGGCGACCTGACTCTCGATCTCGCGCGTAGGATCGCTCGGGGAGAGCTCACGGGCGAGGTGGGCAATCTGGCTGCGTTCGCGCCGCTCCTGCCGGTCCAAATCAGCGGCCAGCTGAACCTGAAGACGCGCCTTGATGCGGCGGGCGAGCGGCAGTCGGTCGCGTTGGTCGTCGATGGCAGCGAGCTGCGGACCGAGTTCGGCCGCCTGCGCGGCGGGCATCTGCGCGCCACGGTCGCCGACGCCCTGGGCACGCCCAGCCTCGAGGGCAGTCTCGATCTCGACGCCTACCACCAGGATCAGATCGCGCTCGAGCACGCTGCCCTGACCGCGAAGGGCTCGGCCTCCGATCTCGCCTTGACGGTCACCGCCGAAGGCAGGCTGCCGCAGGCCTTCAAGCTCGACGGACGGGCCGGCCTCAGCCTCGGGCAGCCGCTGCGGCTTCGGCTGGAGCAGCTGGCGGGCAACCTCGCCAATGCCCCGCTGCGGCTGGGGCAGCCGGCGGAGCTGACGCTCGACGGTGCGGGTTATAAGCTGACGAGGCTCGATCTCCGTCTCGGCGCTGCCAGGCTCACCGCCTCGGCCGATCTTGGCGTAAGCACAGTCGCGGCGGACGCTAAGCTCGAGGCTCTGCCGCTTGCGCTATTGACCCAGTTCGGCGCGCCGGGCATGAGCGGCAACGCAAGCGCGACCCTCCGCCTCCAAGGCGCCGCGGCCGACCCGCGCGGCACGCTCGAGCTCAATGCGGTGGGGCTCCGCAGCGACAAACTGACCTTCGCCGATCTGCCGCCGGGCGACCTGACCGTCCGCGCCGAGCTCGCGCAGCAACGTCTGACGATTGATGCCCGCGGCCGTGGCGTCAGCAAGCAGCCGATGACGCTCTCCGCGGCGCTGCCGCTCGTCGTGCGCTTCGATAAGCGCGAATTCGCGCTGCCGAAGGATGGCCGTCTCAGCGGCCGCCTGAATGCCGACCTGGCGCTGGCCCGGCTCGCGGGGCTGGCCGGTCTCGACGACCAGACGCTGAGCGGCGATCTGAGCCTCGATCTCGGCCTCGACGGCACGGTGGCAGCGCCGGGAATCCAGGGCGCGATCGCGGTCACCAATGGCGGCTATGCCAATGGCATGACCGGCACGGTGCTGAAGGCGATCGCGCTGAGCGCGCGGGCCGACGGGCGCACAGTCGTGCTCGAGCGGTTCTCGGCGACCGATGGTGGCACCGGCTCGCTGAGCGGCTCGGGCACGGTCACCGTCGACCCGGCCGCCAATTTCCCGCTGAGCCTGCAGGCGCAGTTCAAGAACGCCCGACTGGTCCGGCGCGACGACGCCGACGCCACGATCAGCGGCAAGGCCCAGCTTCAGGGCGATTTCGCGCAGTTGAAGCTCACGGGCGGGCTGACGGTCGACCACGCGGAGATCCGGATCCCGGATTCGACCGGCCCCAAGGTCGCGGTGATTCCGGTCAAGGAGGTCGGCGGACGCGGGCGTCCGGCAGCGCCGCCGGCCAGCGGCCGGCCATTGGGAATCGCGCTGGATCTCAAGTTCGATCTGCCGGGCCAGGTGTTCGTCCGCGGCCGCGGGCTGGAATCGGAATGGCACGGCAAGTTCCGAGTGACCGGATCGGTCGAAAAGCCGAGCCTGGTCGGCACGCTCGAGATCACTCGTGGCTATTTCGACTTCATCGAGCAGCGCCTCAACCTGACCAAGGGCGCCATCAACTTCGGCGGCGCGAGCCCGCCCGATCCGACCGTGGACATCCAGGCGCGGGCGCAACAGGCGAACTTCACCGCGATCATCGAGATCCAGGGGCGGGCACTCGATCCCAAGCTGACCCTGACCAGCCAGCCGCCACTTCCGCAGGACGAGATCATGTCACGCCTGCTGTTCAATCGCGATTCCAGCTCGATCACTCCGATCCAGGCGGCCCAGCTCGCGTTCGCCTTGGAGCGGCTGAACGGGGGCGGCGTCGACGTGATGGGCAAGCTTCGATCGGTCCTGCACGTCGATACCCTCGACGTCACCAGCAATCCCGATCCCAACAACGGATCGGCTACCGGGGACCAGACCGTGCGCGCGGGCAAATATCTGAACAAGGACGTGTACGTTGAGGTCCAGAAGGGCGTCGCCGCGCAGAGCGGCAAAGCCCGGGTCCAGGTTCAGATTGCACCGAACGTCTCGGTCCAGGCCGAGACCGGCGAGAATGCGCAGGGCGGGATCGGGCTGCAATGGCGCTACGATTACTGAGCCGCGCGCGGCGGCTGGAGCGGCCGCTCGATTCGACCTTCGGCACGCCGTTCGACCTCAATCTGATCGGGCTTTGGACGCTCTACCTGCGCGAGGTGCGCCGCTTTCTCAAGGTTCCGGGGCAGACGCTGGCTGCGCCCGTGGTCACGACGTTGATGTTCCTGCTGATCTTCTCGCTGGCGCTCGGCCGCCGCGGCGGCACGGTCGGGGCGGTGCCATGGCTCGAGTTCCTGGCGCCCGGCCTGATCATGATGACGATCATTCAGAACGCGTTCGCGAATACCTCGTCGTCGATCCTGATCGGCAAGATTCAAGGCAATATCGTCGACATCCTGATGCCACCGCTGCGGCCGGGCGAGCTGATGTTCGGCCTGGTCGCGGGCGGCGTCACCCGGGGCCTGCTGGTCGCGGTCGTGGTGACGCTAGCGATGGTTCCGTTCGTCGCCATCCTGCCCGTCCATCCGCTCCTTGCTCTCTACCACGCGCTCGCCGGCTCGTTGATGCTGGCGCTGCTCGGCCTGCTGGGCGGCATCTGGGCCGAAAAGTTCGACCAGATGGCGGCGCTGACCAACTTCCTGATCACGCCCTTGTCGTTTCTCTCCGGCACCTTCTATTCGATCGCGCGGTTGCCGGTGCTGTTTCGGGCGATTGCCCATGCCAACCCGTTCTTCTATCTGATCGACGGGCTGCGCTTCGGCTTCACCGGTCACGCCGACGGCTCGATCCCGGTCGGGATCGCGGTGATCGGGCTGGTCGATGTCGCCCTGTGGCTGCTGAGCCAACGCCTGCTCGCCCGCGGCTGGCGGCTCAAGGCGTGAGCCAGCCCTGCGGCGTTGACAGGATCGCGGCTTATGCCCAAGTTTGGCCGCGTCGCTTTCCCCCGCCGCTGATCCCGAGGCTCTGATGTCGAACGCCCCCGTGT
>DATAOG010000567.1:0-5681 GCA_036265855.1 Geminicoccaceae bacterium
CGAGAGCGTGACGGTCATCATCGTGGCGCTGGCGAGCGCGCCGTCCTTGATCACCGGCCGCAGTTCGCCCGCGCCGACCGCGAGGATTGAGGCCTGGGGCGGGTTGATCACCGCCTGGAAGTCGCGCACGCCGTACATGCCGAGGTTCGAGATCGAGAGACTGCCGCCCTGGTACTCCTCGGGCTTCAGCTTCATGCCGCCGGGATCGCGGGCGCGCGCCGCGAAATCCCGCATCTCCTGCGAGACGGCGGCGAGGCCCTTGCGGTCGGCGTTGCGGATCACGGGCGTGACCAGGCCGTCGGCGATCGCGACCGCGACCCCGATGTCGACGTCTTGGTAGAGATAGATCTTGTCGCCGCCGAACGACGCGTTGGCCTTGGGCACCTTGCGCAAGGCGAGTGCTGCCGCCTTGATCACGAAGTCGTTGACCGAGAGCTTGTAGTCGGCGCCGGCGCGGCCGTTCAGCTCCTGCCGGAGCTTGAGCAGCGCGTCCAGCTCGCAGTCCATGCTGAGGTAAAAATGCGGGATCGTCTGCTTGGCCTCGGTCAGCCGACGGGCGATCACCCTGCGCATGTTCGAGAGCGGCTGCTCGATGACCGCCGCGGCCGGCGGCTGGACCGCGAGCATCGCTGGCGCCGGTCTCGGCGCGGCCGGCGCTTCGGCGCGGGCCGCGGCGGGTGTCGGGGCGGCTCTGGCCGGCGCCTGCGCGCCCGCTCGGATCGCCTGCTCGACGTCGACCTTGATGATCCGGCCGTGCGGCCCGCTGCCCTTGAGCCCGCCGAGATCGATCCCGGCCTGCTCGGCCATCCGTCTGGCGAGCGGGCTCGCGAAGATCCGCTGGCCGCGGTCGGCGCCATTTCCGGCCTTGCCGACGATGGGGGTCGCCGCGGCCGCCGCTTCGGTCCCGGTCGTCGACGGCGCGGGCTGCGCGCCCCGGCCGCCGGCGGGCGGAACCGGCGCGCCGGTTTCGCCGGCGCTCTCGACCGGCGCGGCCGCGGCCTTGGCCGGGTCTGGCGATCGCGCGGCGGCCGAGGCGTCCTCGCCTTCCTCGAGCAGCAGCGCGATCGGCGTGTTGACCGCGATCCCCTCGGTGCCGTCGCCGATCAGGATCTTGCCGAGCCGGCCTTCGTCGACCGCCTCGATCTCCATGGTCGCCTTGTCGGTCTCGATCTCGGCCAGCACGTCGCCGGGGCTGACCGGATCGCCTTCGCGCTTCAGCCAGCGCGCGAGGTTGCCCTCGGTCATGGTCGGCGACAGCGCCGGCATCCGGATCTCGATCGGCATGACGCTTTTCCCCAACCTTGCCGTGCGTTTCTGCTCATGAGCTCAAGCGTAGCAGACCGCTTTGGCGCCCTCGATCACATCCTCGACCTGGGGCAGGGCCAGCCGCTCCAGGTTGGCGGCGTAGGGCATCGGCACGTCCTTGCCGGTGACCCGTCTGACCGGCGCGTCGAGATGGTCGAAGGCGTGCTCCATCATCGCCGCCGCAAGCTCGGCGCCCATGCCGAAGGTCGGCCAGCTCTCCTCGACCGAGACCAGCCGGTTGGTCTTCTTGACCGAGGCGACGACCGTGCCGATGTCGAGCGGGCGGATCGTGCGCAGATCGATCACCTCCGCCCGGATCCCGGCCTCGGCGAGCGCGTCGGCCGCCAGCAGCGCGCGCTCGACCATGAGCCCGAAGGCGACGATCGTGACGTCGGCGCCCGCGCGCAGGACCTTGGCGCGGCCGATCGGCAGCACGAAATCGTCGAGCTGCGGCACCTCGAAGGTCTGGCCGTAGAGGATCTCGTTCTCGAGGAAGACCACCGGATTGGGATCGCGGATCGCGGCCTTGAGCAGCCCCTTGGCATCCGCCGCGGAATAGGGTGCCACCACCTTGAGCCCCGGGCAGTGGCCGTACCAGGTACTGTACTCCTGGCTGTGCTGGGCGGCGACCCTGGCCGCGGCCCCGTTCGGGCCGCGGAACACGATCGGGCAGCCGAGTTCGCCGCCGGCCATGTAGAGGGTCTTCGCGGCCGAGTTGATGATGTGGTCGATCGCCTGCATGGCGAAGTTCCAGGTCATGAACTCGACGATCGGCCTCAGGCCCGCGAACGCGGCGCCGACGCCGAGGCCGGCAAAGCCGTGCTCGGTGATCGGCGTGTCGATCACCCGGCGGATGCCGAACTCGTCCAGCAGCCCCTGGCTCACCTTGTAGGCGCCCTGATACTCGGCGACCTCCTCGCCGATCAGGAAGACGTCCGGGTCGCGGCGCATCTCCTCGGCCATCGCATCGCGCAGCGCCTCGCGCACGGTCTGCCGGAGCATCGCGGTGCCGGCCGGAATCTCGGCCTCAGCCGCGCCCGCCGCGGCGGGCGGCGGAGTGGAGCCATTGCCGGCCATGACCCGAACGCCCGAGGGCGCCGGCGGCGGTTCGGGGACCGACACTCCCGGAGTCGCTGCAGCCGCAGCCGGTGCTGCCGCCTGATCGAGCGCCTCGCGGTTTTCACCCTCGGCGAGCAGGAGCGCGATCGGCGTGTTGACCGCGATCCCCTCGGTCCCCTCGGGCACCAGGATGCGACCGAGGATGCCGTCGTCGACCGCCTCGATCTCCATCGTTGCCTTGTCGGTCTCGATCTCGGCCAGCACCTCGCCCGCGGCCACGGGATCGCCCTCGCGCTTGAGCCATTTCGCGAGATTGCCCTCGGTCATGGTCGGCGACAGCGCGGGCATCAGGATCTCGGTCGGCATGTCTGTGGTTTCCAGGCGCGAGCCGCTCAGCGGTTCAGATAGACGTCTGTGTAGAGCTCCTCCGGCCCCGGCTCCGGGCTGTCCTGGGCGAAGCTCGCCGCCTCGTTGACGATCGCGCGGATCTCCTTGTCGATCGCCTTGAACGTCTCCTCGCCGGCCAGTCCCTCGTCGAGCATGGTCTTGCGCAGGCGGTCGATCGGATCGCGCTCGGTGCGCACCTCCTGGACCTCCTGGCGCGAGCGGTACTTGGCCGGGTCCGACATCGAATGGCCGCGGTAGCGGTAGGTCAGCGTCTCGAGCACGATCGGCCCCTTGGCGCGGGCGTATGCCACCGCCTCGCCGGCGGCGTCGCGGACGGCGAGCACGTCCATGCCGTCGATCGGCCGGCCCGGGATGCCGTAGGCCTCGCCCCGCCGGTACAGCTCGGTGCCCGCCGAGGCGCGCTCCACCGAGGTGCCCATGCCGTATTTGTTGTTCTCGATCACGTAGACGACCGGCAGCTTCCAGAGCGCTGCCATGTTGAAGGCCTCGTAGACCTGGCCCTGGTTGACAGCACCGTCGCCCAGGTAGGTGACGCAGACGCCGCCGTCCTCGCGATATCTGTGCGCGAACGCGATCCCGGTGCCGAGCGGCACGCAGGCGCCGACGATGCCATGGCCGCCGTAGAACCGCTTGTCGCGGGCGAACATGTGCATCGAGCCGCCCTTGCCTTTGGAATAGCCGCTGACCCGGCCGGTCAGCTCGGCCATGACCCGGCGCGGATCCATGCCGATCGCCAGCATGTGGCCGTGGTCGCGATAGGCGGTGATCACCGAATCGCCGGCCCGGAGCGCGTGCTGGACGCCGACCGCGATCGCCTCCTGGCCGATATAGAGATGGCAGAAGCCGCCGATCAGGCCCATGCCGTACAGCTGACCCGCCTTTTCCTCGAAACGCCGGATCAGGAGCATGTCGCGATAATAGGTCAACAGCAGCTCGCGCTCGTGGCGCGCCGGCCGGGTGGCGAGGTCGTCCGCGGCGACGACGGCGACGGCCTCACGTTGCGCGGTGGCCATGATCACATCTCCCACTGACGGCGCATTCCCTTAAACATCATCCCGCGGGCGCCGTTAAGCCTCGCCGCGACATATCTGCCATCCGTGCGCGGGCTTGGTGAGGCTACTTCGACCCGTCCTTGGCATCGAGCAGGATGAGGACGTCGAGCGGCTCGACGAAGCTCAATTGCCTGCGCGCCAGCTCGTCGATCAGGTCCGGATCGAGCGACTCGGGCCGCAGGCGCTCGACCTTCCGCTCGAGCGCCAGCCGCTCGGCCCGCGCCGCGTCGAGCTCCCGCTGCCGGTCCGCCAGCTCGGCGCTGACCGCGCGCCAAGCGAGCAGCCCGCGGCTGCCGCTGACCGCGTGATAGCCGAAATAGGCCACGAGGCCCAGGCCGACCACCGCCAGCAGGTATTGCCGGCGCAGCCGCCAGCTCCAGCGCGGTGACCGGCCGGCCATGCCCGCCCCTACGCGCGCAGCGCCGCGCTCCCGGGGTAGCGCGCGGCCGGGCCGAGATCCTCCTCGATCCGCAGCAGCTGGTTGTACTTGGCCAGGCGGTCGGAGCGCGACAGCGACCCGGTCTTGATCTGGCCGCAGTTGGTCGCGACCGCCAAATCCGCGATCGTGCTGTCCTCGGTCTCGCCCGAGCGATGCGACATCACGCATCGGTAGGCTGCCGTCTGCGCCAGCTCGACCGTTTCGAGAGTCTCGCTCAAGGAGCCGATCTGATTGACCTTGATCAGCACCGCATTGGCGATCCCGCGCTCGATGCCTTCGGCCAGGATCTTCGGATTGGTCACGAACAGGTCATCGCCGACCAGCTGAACCTTCGCGCCCAGCGCCTCGGTGAGCGCCCGCCAGCCGTCCCAGTCGTCCTCGGCCATGCCGTCCTCGATCGAACGGATCGGATAGCGATCGCAGAGCTCGGCGTAGAAGCGGACCATGCCCTCGGCATCGAGGGAGCGACCTTCGCCCTTCAGCTCGTAACGCCCCTGCGTGTGGAACTCGCTCGCCGCCGGATCGAGCGCGAACACCACCTGCTCGCCCAGGCGGTAGCCGGCCGCTGCCACCGCTTTGGCAAGGAAGGCAAGGGCTTCGTCGGCGCTCTTGAGATCGGGCGCGAAGCCGCCCTCATCGCCGACGTTGGTGTTGTGACCGGCGTCCTTCAGCGCCTTCCTGAGCGCGTGGAAGATCTCGGCCCCGGTGCGCAGCGCCTCGGCGTAGGTCGGGGCGCCGATGGGCATGATCATGAACTCCTGCAGGTCGATCGGGTTGTCGGCGTGCACGCCGCCGTTGATCACGTTCATCATCGGCACCGGCAGCGTACGCGCCGAGGTGCCGCCGACATAGCGGTAGAGCGGCAGGCCGAGCTGCGCCGCCGCCGCCTTCGCGACCGCGAGGCTGACGCCGAGGATCGCGTTGGCGCCGAGCCGGCTCTTGTTGTCGGTGCCGTCGAGCTCGATCATCGCCTGGTCGATCGCGAGCTGGTGAAGCGCGTCCCGGCCGAGCACGGCATCCGTGAGCTCGCCGTTGACCGCATCGACCGCCTTCAGCACGCCCTTGCCGCCATAGACCTCTTTGTCGCCGTCGCGGAGCTCGATCGCCTCCTTGGAGCCGGTCGACGCGCCCGACGGGACGGCGGCGCGGCCGACCGCACCGCCTGCGAGGGTGACATCGACCTCGACGGTCGGATTGCCCCGGCTGTCCAGGATCTGACGGCCGGCGACGGCCACGATCTCGGTCTCGGTCATGATCGCTCCTCGCGTCGATGGGCGGCGAGCGGGCGCTGCTTGGCAAGCCGGTCGAAGGCGATCAGCACATCCAGCAGCGCCGGCAGCTCAGCCAGCGGCACCATGTTCGGGCCATCGCTCGGCGCCCGGTCGGGGTCGGGGTGGGTCTCAAGGAAAAGGGCGGCG
>DATAOG010000568.1:0-5888 GCA_036265855.1 Geminicoccaceae bacterium
CTCGCGGGCGCGAATCTGCTGGGCGTAGAGGCCGGTCGTCATGACGTTGCCGACCGCGGCGTCCTTTTCCAGCTCGAGGCGGACGCAGATGAACCAGGTCAGCACGCCGATGATACCGACGCCGAGGAAGCCGATCCGGGCCACGAAGGCCATCGCGATCGCGATCATCAGGAACAATCCGGCCAAGGCGACGCCGGTCAGGACCTCGCGACCGGAGATGCGCATCGTGATCTCCCTCGCCGGCAACGGGTCGGGCTTCGCGAAAGGGATATTCTTGCATGCTGCCCGGCCGGTCATGAAGGACAAATTGCCCGGGGGCTCGAAGCCCGGGCCGGCATTCTTCGGGCGATGCGGGGCAGCGCGGGAGCGCGTCGGCCGGCCGCGGGTCAGGCCTGGGCGAGGCCGAGCTCCTGGTCGTAGAGGCCGATCGAGCCGGCGGCCTCGGGCGCGCGGCCGAGGTCGCCCTCGAGCAGGCGGGCGTCGCGCGCCGACCAGCGCGCGAGCACGGCATCGCCGATGTCGACCGGAGCGGCGAAGAAGCGGTCGTCGGCGACATTGGCGACGAAGTCCGGCCAGCCGGGCACATCGATGGTCACCTTGACGTAGGAGCCCTGGTACTCGATCGCGTGCACGGTGCCGGTCAGCGCGTTGATCTGGCCCGAGCGGCCGGGACCGGGCAGCGGCTCGAGCTGGATCCGGTCGCGCCTGACCGCGCAATGCACCGGCGTGCCGGCCGCGAGCGCGCGGCTGCGGACCGGCAGCGCGAAGCGGTCGCCGGGCTCGCTCAGGAGCAGCGCCTCGCCGTCGGCGACCGTCGTGACCTTGCCCGAGAGCACGTTCTGGCCGCCCATGAAACGGGCGACGTAGGCGGTCTGCGGCTCGCTGTAGATCTGTTGCGCGGAGCCCGCCTGCTCGATCCGGCCCTGGTCCATGACGACCACGAGGTCGGCGAGCGCGATCGCCTCGAGCTGGGTGTGGGTCACGTGAATGAAGGTGATGCCGAGCTCGCGCTGCAGGCGCTTGAGCTCGCCGCGCATCTGCAGGCGCAGGTACTCGTCCAGCGCCGAGAGCGGCTCGTCCAGCAGCAGCACGCGCGGATTGGTGATCAGCGCCCGGGCGAGCGCCACCCGCTGCTGCTGGCCGCCCGAGAGCTGCGCCGGCATCCGGTCGGCGAACGCCTCGAGATGGACCCTGGCCAGCATCGCGTGCGCCCGCTCCCGGCGCTGCGCCCGGCCGACGCCGCGCATCCGAAGATTGTAGGCGACGTTGTCGAGCACCGTCATGTGCGGGAACAGCGCGTAGCTCTGGAACATCATCGCGGTGCCGCGCTGGACCGGGGCAAGGCCGGTCACGTCCTCGCCACCGATCCGCACCCGGCCGGCACTCGGCTCCTCGTGGCCGGCGATCATGCGCAGGATCGTGGTCTTGCCGCAGCCGGACGGCCCGAGCAGGCAGCAGTAGCAGCCGTGCGGGATCTCAAGCTCGATGCCCCGGACCGCGACCGTCGGCCCGAACCGCTTGGTCACGGCTTCGATCCGAATCTCGCCCTGCCCGGCCATGGTCAGGCGCCGCCTTCGACGCGGCGCAGCGTCCGCCGGGTGCGGCGCCTCTGAATCAGCGCGATCGAGCCCAGCGCCAGCGCGATCACCAGGAACGAGACCGCGGTGGTCACGGTGCCGATCGCGTAGAGGGCTGGCGAGGTCACGTTGGTGGTCATGTTCCAGATCTCGAGCGGCAGCGTGTTGCTCGGGCCGACCGCGATCGAGGTGCGCGGGAACTCGTCGTACGACAGCGTGAAGCCGAACAGCGCGACCGCGATCATGCCCGGCAGGAGGATCGGCAAAACGATCGTCGAGAGGACCGCCCACCGGCCGGCGCCGAGATCGCGCGCCGCCTCCTCATAGGCGCGGTTGAAGCGGCTGAACACGGCGAACATGATCAGAAGGCCGAACGGCAGCGTCCAGGTCAGATGCGCGCCGAGCGCTGAAGTGTACCAGCTGGTCTCGATGCCGAGGAACTGGAACATCAGGCCGATGCCGAGGCTGACCAGGAGGCCCGGCATGATCAGGCTTGCGATCGCGATGTAGAAGAGCACGCCGGCGCCGACGAACCGGCGCCGGAACGCGAGCCCGGCCATCACCGAGATCGCGACCGTGAGCACCAGCACGATCAGCGCCAGCGCGATCGAGCGGACGAAGGAGCCGGCAATGTCGCCGGTCCGCTGCTGCTGGAAAAGCGCGTAGAACCAGTTCAGCGAGACCCCGTTCAGCGGAAAGGTGAGCCCGCCGTTCGGGCCCTGGAACGAGAGGATGTAGATCGCCGACATCGGGCCGTAGAGGAACAGCACGAACAGCGTGAAGAACGCCGCGAGCGCGTAGAACGTCCAGGGACGGCGGCCGGATCTGACCTCGGCCATGTCGGCGCTCAGCCGGCGAGCTCGCGACGGACGTCGACGATCTTCAGGATCGCCGCGACCATCAAGGACACGATCACGATCAGCACGACCGCGCTCGCCGCCGCCGGCGGGTACTGGAGCATCGCGATCTCGTTCGACATCGCGAACACGACGTTGCCGCTCTGGCCCCCGCTCATGATCTTGACCACGAAGAAGTCGCCCATGACCAGCGCGATCACGAAGATCGAGCCGAGCGCGATGCCGGTCCGGGAGAGCGGGATCACGATCGTGGTCAGGATCCGAAACCCGCTGGCGCCGCCGTCGCGCGCCGCCTCGACGATCGCCGGGTCGATCCTGGCCATCGCGTTGAAGATCGGCACGATCATGAACAGCGTGAACAGATGGACATAGGCCGTGACCACCGCGAAATCGGAGAACAAGAGGAACGGCAGCGGGTGGTCGACGACCCCGAGCGCGATCAGCGACTGGTTGAAGATGCCGTTCAGGCCGAGAAACGGGATCCACGAGATCATCCGGATGATGTTGGAGGTCCAGAACGGCACGGTGCACAGCAAGAACAGCGCGATCTGCCAGAGCAGGCTCCTGACATGGAAGACCAGGAAGTAGGCGACCGTGAAGCCGATCACGAGCGTGATCGCCCAGACGATCAGCGCGTATTTCAGCGTGCTGAGATAGAGGTCGTAGGTCAGGCCGGAGCTGAACAGCTCGATGTAGTTCTGCAAAGTGAAGGTCGGGACGAGGCTGACGATGTCGTAGTCGAAGAAGCTGACGACGACCACGATCGCGAGCGGCACTCCGAGGAAGAGCAGGAGGACCACGGTCAGCGGCAGGATCTGGAGATAGGGGATCAGGCGCTCGGGAATCGTCATCGGCTGTGGCGCGGGGGAGCGCGGGGCGACTGCGGCAGCCGCCCCGCTCGAGCTCGAGGATCAGGCGGCGACGAACTCGTTCCAGCGCTTGATCATGTACCGGTTCTCGTCCATCAGCGTGTTCCAGCAGGCGACGTTGCCCATCCGCTGCCAGAAGCTGCCGCCGTCCCGGACCTGGCCCGCGTCCTCCATGTGGTTGCCGTAGGGGTCCTTGATCTCCTCGGTCGCGGGCTTGCCCTCGTACCAGTAGTTCCACTCGTTCTCGGTCATGAACTTCTTCGCGGTCTCGGGCACCGAGGTATAGTAGCCTTGCTTCGCGATGAAGCCGCCCTGCCATCCGGACTGGTACCAGTTGAGATACTCGTAGGCGGCGTCGAGCTTCAGGCCCTTCAGGTGGGCCATCGGCGCGATGCAGCTGCCCCACGCCCGGTAGCCCTCCTTCAGCGGCACGTAGTAGCAGGCAATGCCGCGCGCGCGCACCGCGGTGACCGCCGGCGACCACATCGACTGCAGCACCACCTCGCTCGAGGCCATCAGGTTGACGCTCTCGTCGAAGGTCGTCCAGAAGGCGCGGAACTGGCCGGCCTTCTTCGCCTCGATCAGGATGTCGATGGTCTGATCGATCTCGTCCTTGGTCATGTTGCCCTTGTCGGTGTACTTGATGTCGCCACGGGATTCGATCGCCATCGCGGCGTCCATGATCCCGATCTGGGGCACGTCGACCAGCGCGGTCTTGCCGGCAAACTCGGGATTGAGCAGCTCGTGCCAGTGCTCGATCGGCCTCTTGATCAGGTCCGGGCGCAGCCCCAGCGTGTCGGCGTTGTAGACGGTCGGGATCGCGGTCGCCCAGCCGGTCGGGCCCTTGGCGAAGGTCTTGTCGCCGGGCTTCTCCACGTACTGGACCTCGTAAGGATTGATCCCCTGGCGCGAGACCTCGCGGCCGTCCGGATACTGGCCTTTGGTGAAGATCGGGACGACCTTGTCCCACCACTTGTACTTCTTGAGGTCGATCGGCTGGATGATGCCGCGCGGCACGGTGTAGAGCAGGAAGAAGAACTCGGTGTCGGCGATGTCGAGCGATTCCGGCTGGCTGACCAGGCGGTTGAGCAGGGCGGCGTGGTCGGCGGTCTGCATCTCGACCTTGAAGCCCAGGTCCTCGCTCGCCTTCCGGGCGATGTCGATGATCGCCGAGTAGGAGCCGCCGACCTGGAGCAGCTTCACGTCCTTGAGGTTCTGCGCCCAGATCGTCGGAAACCCGCTGATCGCGCCCGAGCCCGCGGCGAGTCCCACGCCCGCGGCGGCACCTTTCAGAACCGAGCGGCGGCTCCAGCCGCCGGCGCTGCCGGCCCCAGGCTCGGCCGTGGTTCGCTTGTCGGACATCGAAGCCTCCTTGGCATTCCTTTGTGAGGGGCGTCCAGGATCGAGCCGGCGCCGCCATCAGCCTCAGTCCCGGGCGCCGGCGCGCGCCTCGCCCCATTGCCGCCAATCTTGCCGTCCAACGCTCGCGACCGCAAGCCGCCGAATCGGCGAGCCGCGCGATCGCCGCCGCCGGTCAGCCGCCGTTGGCCAGGACCGGTCCCGGCGCCTCGCGCGCGGCGATCGGCGCGCTCTCGATCTCGCGCAGAAGCTTCCTGCGGATCGCGCGCGCGAAATCCTCATAGTCCTTGGCGACCACCAGGAACGCGTCCGGCCCGCCGATCACGTGGCTGGCGTAGTAGAGATCGACGTCGGGGACCTCGTTGACGATCGCAAGCCCGTTGATCGTGATCCTGGCGGCCGCGGCGGCATCGCGGATCGCGTCCGGGGGGCCGCCGACGTTGCTCGGGCCGTCGCCGGAGATGTCGATCACCTGCCGCCCGCCCGTGAACCCGTCCTGCTGCAGGTGGCTCAGCGCGAAGGCGAGCGCGCTCGCGATCCCGGTCTCCGCCTGGAAGCGGCGCTCCATCGTCTCGATCCGCCGGGCGAAGCCCTCGGCCGAAGACTCGTCGTGGACGAGCGTCCAGTCGATCGCCGCCGCCTGCTGGAACCGGCCCGACCATTGCACCAGCGAGACCGCGATGCCCTGCCGGCCCGGCGCCTGCAGCGCCGCCTGCACCTCGGGATCGCGGAACGCCTGCGCAAGCCCGCGGGTCTGCAGCTCGTACTCCGGCGGATCGACGCTGCCCGAGACGTCGACCGCCAGCACGAGCTCCAGGTCGACGGCAGTCGTGGGCGCGGGGCCCGCGTCCGCAGCTCTGGCCGGGACCGACCAGCCGGCCACGAGCGACCCGGCAAGCAGCCCGAGCGCGACCGACGCCCTGCCGGTCGGGCGGCCGATCACGCCGGCGGGGCCCCGGTTTGTTGTCTTGCCATCGCTTGAACCTCGGCTACGATCCGTTCGCCGCTCGGGTGCCCCTGCGAGGCACGGCGAAGCGGCCCAGGCAGAACACCGCGCGGAGGGGCGAGATGGCAAAGGAAATCTTCTGTGCCTACGGCGTCGACGTCGATGCGGTCGCCGGCTGGCTCGGCTCCTACGGCGGCGAGGATTCCCCTTGCGACATCTCGCGCGGCATGTTCTCGGGCGAGGTCGGCTCGCCCCGGCTGCTCCGCCTCTTCGACCGCTT
>DATAOG010000569.1:0-12168 GCA_036265855.1 Geminicoccaceae bacterium
CGGACCATGCTCGGCGAGCTCGCCGGCCCGGCCCTGCTCAGCCGCGCCATGGCGCTGGAGTCGGCGACCGGCAACGCGACCCGAATGGTCGGGCCGGCGCTCGGCGGCGTGCTGCTGCAGGCGATCGGGCTGTACGGGGTCTACCTGCTCGGCGCGGTCCTCTACGCTGCGGCCGCGCTCCTGGCCGCGCGGATCGCGTACCGCGAGGCGCGGCCGGCCGGCAGCGGCGGATCGCTGCTCGCGATCCTGGTCGAGGGCTGGCGATTCGCGAGCGCGGAGCGGCTGATCCTGGGCACGCTCGCGGTCACCGTGATCGTCAACTTCTTCGGCTTTGCCTACATCACGATGGTGCCGGTGATCGGCGAGCGCGTGCTCGATCTGTCACCGATCTTGATCGGCGTGCTGATGTCGACCGAAGGGCTTCGGCGCGCTGCTCGGGGCGCTTCTGGTCGGCAGCGGCGACCGGCCCGGCCGGCACGCCCAGATCTACACGGGCTCGTCGCTGATCTTCCTGCTCGCGGTGCTGGCGTTCGCGCTCTCGTCGCTGGCACCGCTGTCGTTCGCGCTGATCCTGCTCGCGGGCATCGGGATCGCCGGCTTCTCGGTGATGCAGAGCACGATCATGTTCCTGGCGGCGCCGGCCGGTCTCCGCTCGCGTCTGATGGGCCTGCTCACGGTCGCGATCGGCGCGGGCCCGATCGGCATGCTGCACGTTGGCCTGCTCGCCGACTGGCTCGGCGCCGCCCCCGCGGTCGCTCTGATCGCGCTCGAGGGTCTCTGCGCGCTGGCGCTCGCGGCGCTGGTCTGGCCAGAGCTCCGCCGCAGAGTTGCGCTCGGACCGGAGCTCGCTCAGGCGGCCGGCATGACGTCGAGGCGGACCGCGATTCCCTCGAGCTCGGCCGACGGCGCCGGGTAGCGCGCCATCACCAGGGGATCGTGGCCGGGCACGATGTGCTGCTCGCTCGCCGCCAGCCGGCGGCATTTGCGATGGCCCTCGAGCATCTCGCCGACGTGGAGCACGATCGGGAACGGGTTGCCGGTGGTCATGTTGGCGTAGAAGTGGGCGGCATCCGAGGCGATCACGACCCAGCCGCGCCTGGTGTGGACGCGGACGAACTGCAGGCCGTGGCTGTGGCCGCCGACCAGGTGCAGGCTGATGCCCGACGCCAGCTCCTCGTCGCCGTCGTGGAACGCGACCCGGCCGCGATAGAGCTCGCGCACCATGCCGGTGATGTTCTCGACGTCGAACGGCATACGCAGGCGATGATGGCACATGTAGCGGCCGGTCGCGTAGGCCATTTCCCGGTCCTGCAGATGAAAGGTCGCGCGCGGGAAGATCTCGAAGTTGCCGACGTGGTCGTAGTGCAGATGCGTGATGATCACGTCCTCGACCCCGCCGGCGTCGATCCCGAGCCGGGCCAGCCCCGCCCGCGGGTCGCGGATGATCTTGCGATCGCGCCGCCGGCCGGTCTCCTCGGAAAACCCGGTGTCGATCACGAACGTGCGCTCGGGCGACCGCGCCACCCAGACGAAGTAGTCGAGCGGCCCGGGCCCGTCGTGGACATCGTCACGGAACACGAAATTATCGAACGCGGGCCGCTCGTGATGGGCGTATTTGACGGCGAACAGCTCGTAGGCGGTCGGATCCGACATGGGGCCTCCCAGAAGGCTCGAGCGCCTGGCCGGCGCGGTTGGCGAGGCGATTATGGCGGCCGGATCACGGCGGGCAAGTCGCGCCCGTCGGGCGGCCGGTGCAGCCGAGCCTCCCGGACTCGCGGGCAGTCGCTCCGGCAGCGGTCAGCGCAGGGCCTGGTTGGCGCCCCGGTGGCTCAGCGCCCAGACGTAGGCCGCGACCGCTTCGACCTCGGACGAGGACAGATCGGTGCCGCCCTTGGGCGGCATCACGCCCCGGTACTGCTTCGGGTGGGCCACGCCGTTCGCGATCGTCTGTCGGATCGAGGCGAGACTGCCGTCGCCCCAGAGCCATCTGGCGTCGGTCAGATCGGGCCCGAGCGGCGTGCCTTTGGCGTTGGCGCCGTGGCAGCCGGCGCAGGTCGCGCCGGCCGCCTGGCCGTGGAAGATCCGCTGGCCGAGCGCGACCTCTGCCGGCTCCGCCCCGGGGGGCGTCGGCAGGGCGGCCGTCTCCTGGTTGCCGGCGTTCGGATGGATGCCCTCCGGCGGTCCGGGCTGCCGTTCGGCGGCTGCCGAACTTGGCGCTTCGCTCGGGGCCGGGGCGGGCTCGAGCCCTGCGCTCGCCGCACCGTGGAAGGTCACCCGCCAGATGCGCCCGCGCTGGTCGTCGGAGATGTAGAGCGTGCCGTCCTGGCCCATTGCCAGGCCCGAGGGCCGGTGCGCGGCCTCGCCCGGATCCATCTTGCCGCCGGCGAAGCCCTGGGCGAACACGATCGAGTCGCCATCGGCCTTGCCGTCCTTCAGCGGCTGGAACACGACGTTGTAGCCGCCCTGCGGCAGCGGCGCGCGGTTCCAGGAGCCGTGGAAGGCGATGAAGGCGCCGCCCCGATAGGGCTTGGGAAACTGATCGCCGTCGTAGAGCAGCAGGTCGTTCGGCGCCCAGTGGGCCGGAAAGGCCGCGATCGGCGGCGTCTTCCTGGCGCAGACCCCGACCTTGTGGCCGCCGTCGCCGCCGTACTCCGGCGCCAGGACCAGCTTCCGCTGCTCGATGTCGTAGTAGCACTCCGGCCAGCCGTAGTCGCCGCGCTCCCTGACCCGCAGCAGCTCCTCGGCCGGCTGATTGGCGCCTTGCTCCTGAGTGTAGAGGCTCGGCCAGTTCTCGTGCAGCTGATCGCGGCCGTGCTGGGTCGCATAGACGCCAAGGCCGCTCGAATCGACGGCAATGCCGTCGGCGTTGCGGATGCCGGTCGCGTAGCGCTCGGCCGGCGAGAACTTCTGGTCCCTTTTGTTGGCGTCGTAGCGCCAGATGCCGGCCCGGGTTTCCAGCTCCGTGCACGGCTGGTGCCCCGGCGAGCGCAGCGTGCGGTTCTGGATCTGGCAGGCGTTGGTGGCCGAGCCGAGGTCGACGTAGAGACCGCCCTGCCTGTCGATCGCGAACGGATGCATCGGATGATCGCCGGTGAGCGGCAGGCCGGAGACGATCGTCTCTGGCTCGCCCTTGGGCGCGATCCCGTTCTTGGGCAGCTCGTAGCGCACGATGCGATCACGCTCTTCGGCATAGAGCCCGCCCTGGTAGATCGCGATGCCGGTGCCGCCGCGCCCGCCCTGCTGGTAGCCCGGGCCCAAGCGGGCGGTGGCGTCAGCCCGGCCGTCGCCGTCGGTGTCCCGGAGTGCCACCAGAAAGCCGCCGGGCGGCGGCCCGTCGTTGCCGTAATAGCTGCCGCTCCAGGTGTTGACGTAGAGGACCCCGTTCGGGGCGACCACCATATGCCGGGCATGGCCGATGTGGTCGGCGAACACGGTGGCGCAGAACCCTGGCGGCAGCGTGATGCCGGCATCGCCTGGCCCGCAGGCGGCCGGCGAGGCGCCGGCGGCCCCGGGCGGCTTGTCCTGCGCGACCGCAGGCGCACCGGCCGCCATCAGCATCGCTAGCGCCGCGAAGAGTGCTCGCCTGTGCTTGCTCGACCGACCTCTCATGACCCGCCTCGCTGCCGGCCCGCGCTATGCTCGCATGGGGTCTGCCGTCGGCAGTCCCTCGTCGAGCGAAGCCTGCCGCGCCGCCCGGATGCGGTCCGGCTCACGGCAGCGAACGAGTGCCGTGGTCACCTGGTTCCGGGCGCCCCGGAGCGACTGCGCGGCTATCCGGAGCGCACCAGCGTCATCGTTCGGGGAGCCCCCGCAGGCTGCTGCAGGTTGCCGGGCTGACCCTGCTCAACGAGCCATTCAACGAGTCGTGAAGCGACCCTGGCACGGCAACGGCCAGGGCGCGCCCTTGCCTTTCGCCGGCCCTGCTTGCGGGGTGAAGTCGGAAGGGGGCGCGACGAGCCGCGGGTCGGTGGTGAGCGAAGTCCCCTTTGCGCCCGTGGTCCCGGTCGGCGGCGTCGTCTGCCAGAAGATATTGTCCTCCTCGTCCCATGCCGACGCTGCGCCGCCGGCCGGATCGATCGCGGCCCCGTTCACGGCGTCCCAGATATTGTTCCGCCACAGAATGTTGCCGAGCGGCCCGCCGCCGGTCGTGTCCCATATCCAGCCGGCAGCGCCGTCCGAGTGGTAGAACGTATTGTTCTCGATCGTGATGTCGGTGCTCGCCCCATCCTCGAAGTCTTTGATGAGGCCCGGATGTTTGACGTTATAGATGACGTTGCCGCGATAGACGACGTTCTGGCCCTTGAAGTGCTCGACGCCGAGCTCGGAGTCGTGGATGAGGTTGTTCTCCCAGAGATTGTTACTGTCCTCCCGGTTGTAAAGCGCGCCGCCATATACGTGCGAGGCTTCGTTGCAAACGATGCGGGAATTGTAGGTCTTGTTCTCGTAGGCCGCGTTGTTGACCTGGTCGACATAGTTGCCGGCGATCAGAGCGGGATGGAAGATCTGGATGGCCGCGCTGAAGAGGCCGTCCGCAGTCGGGCCGTTCGTGACCCGGTTATCGAGGATCTCGACCGAAATCTCGGTCGGCGCCGTGCGGTCGTCGGCCGCCTTGCCGACCGCGATGCCGCCCGCGTACTGCACGCCGCCCCAATCATCCAAGGTGTTGCCCTTGATGATGACATGCTTGTTCGGGTCGAGCGCGTCCAGGAACACCCAGATGCCGTTCGCGTACTCCGTCTTGCCGAAGCCCTGGATGCAGGTGTTGAGGATCTGTACGCCGGGGTTGTGGACGGAAAGCGCCGTCTCCGATGAGGTGATCGAGACGCCGTCGACGACGACGTCGTCGGCCTGGACCTCGAGTTCCGGCTCGACGTGGGCCTGGCAATGGTGGGCGGCGCGCAGGGTGATGCCCGCCCGGCCGATCGATGCCGAGGTGTAGTAGCCGTCACCCAGGATGAAGGCACGGCACGCCTTATTCGACAGAGCGTGGTCAAGGTCGGTCGGCGAGCCGGAGGTGCCGCCGGCGAGATTGCAGGACGCTCTGGTCTCGGCAGACGCGCTGCCGGCCGGATGAACGAGCCAGAGGACCGCGAAAACGACCGCCGCTCGGGACCGGCCGGTCAGTCTGTTCGAGCCCCATGCCGAGGTCGTCATCAAGACGGCCGGGAGGTTCACTTGCTCGACCCGTTCGTGCTGCTGGCGCTGCCGGCGAGGACACGCCCGCGGCCGGACGCCGGCCGGCCAAGCTCCCTCGACCACCTCGGGCCCATACTGATCAGAAGCGGCGCGCATGCGCAACGCTGTTGGCGACATCCGGATGGAATAGCTCGAGAGAAACCCGAGGTTTCGCCGGACGAGGGAGCCCCGGGAGCAGTCGATCAAACTTGTGCGCTTGGTCGGTGTTTCCGGGGACCTCGAACCGATGCCGGCGCGACCTGCATCCGGAACGTAAGCTCAAGCGAGGAGTTTGCTCTCTGCGGGCGGCGTTTGCGTTAGACTGGGCCGCCGGTGGCCCTCGGGCGGGGATGGCAGTGGCCGAAGACGTTACAGCAGATGCTCTCCAGCGCTATCGGGCCAAGCGCGACTTTCGCAAGACGGCGGAGCCGCCCGGCGGCAAGGTCGCGCCCGGCACCAGCGTGTTCGTGGTCCAAAAGCACGCGGCCAGAAGGCTGCACTACGACCTCCGCCTGCAGTTCGGCGACACGCTGAAGAGCTGGGCGGTGCCGCAGGGGCCCTCGCTCGATCCCAAGGTCCGGCGGCTCGCGGTCCATACCGAGGACCACCCGCTGGAGTACGCCGATTTCGAGGAGCTGATCCCCAAGGGCCAGTACGGCGCCGGCGGCATGATCGTCTGGGACCGCGGCAGCTGGATCGCGATGGGCGATCCGCAGGCGGACTATCGCAAGGGCACGCTCAAATTCCGCCTGAGTGGAGAAAAGCTCGGCGGCGGCTGGACGCTGGTCCGGCTCAAGCCCAAGGAAGGCGAGCGCGGCGACAACTGGCTGCTGATCAAGGAGCGCGACCCCTACGCCCGCCCGGGCGAAGGCGACCGGCTGCTCGAGGAGCGGCCGGAGAGCGTGCTGAGCGGCCGCCGGGTCGAGGAGCTGCTCGAGCCGGACGAGCCGAGCGCGCCGGCACCGGCGGCGCGCAAAGCCAGACGGATCCGGCCATCGGCGCTGGCGGGCGCGGTCAAGGCGGCGTTGCCGGACCAGGTCCGGCCGCAGCTCGCAACGCCGGCCGCACGCGTGCCCGAGGGCGAGGAGTGGCTGCACGAGATCAAGCTCGACGGCTATCGGACGCTCGCGCGGATCGATGCCGGCGCGGTGCGCCTTTTGACCCGGACCGGCCAGGACTGGACCGGGCGCTACGGCCTGCTGGCCAAAGCGTTCGGGGCGCTGCCCTGCAAGCAGGCGCTGGTCGACGGCGAGATCGTCGTGCAGGGCGCGGACGGGATCGCGAACTTCGCGGCCCTCCAGGATGCGCTCGCCGAGGGCCGGACCCACGAGCTCACCTGCTTCGCGTTCGACCTCCTCCACCTCGACGGGTACGATCTCACGGCCGTCCCGCTGATCGAGCGCAAGGCGGCGCTGGCGGCGCTGCTCGAGCCGGTAGTCGGGCCGAGCTCGGCGCTGCAGCTCAGCGACCACGTCCAGGGCAACGGCCGGGCATTCTTCGAGCAGGCGTCCCGGCTCGGCCTCGAGGGCGTGATCAGCAAGCGCGCGGACGCCCCCTATCAGCAGACCCGCACCCGCAGCTGGCTCAAGGTCAAGTGCCGGCTCTCCGAAGAGTTTCCGATCGTCGGCTACAACCCGTCCGAGGCCGCGGGCGGGATCGGGGCGCTGCTGCTGGCCGCGCCGGAGGACGGCGGGCTCCGCTACGTCGGCCGGGTCGGCACCGGCTTCTCGATGGCCGAGATGAAGCGCCTGCACGCGCGGCTGGACGGCCTGCGCACCAGGACCCCGCCGGTCGCGCTGCCGCCCGAGGAGCGGCGAAAGGGCATCGTCTGGGTCCGGCCGGCGCTGGCCGCCGAGGTCGAGTTTGGCAACCGGACCGCGGACGGGATCCTGCGCCATGCCGTCTACAAGGGGCTGCGCGCGGACAAGGCCGAGGCCGAAGCACCGGCCAAGGCTGCCGAACCGGTGCCGGTGGTCGAGCGCAAGCGGTACGTCACCGACGCCGACCTCGCCCAGGTCTGGGTCACCAACCCCGATCGCGTGATGTTCGGCAAGGGCGGCCCGACCAAGCTCGAGCTCGCGCTGTACTACGCGCGGGTTGCCGACTGGATGCTGCCCGAGCTGATCCGCCGGCCGGTGTCGCTGGTCCGCTGCCCGCTCGGGCGCATCGAGGACTGCTTCTTCCAGCGCCATGCCCGCCCCGGCATGCCGGATGCGGTCAGGACGATCGCGCTGACCGAAGAGGGCAAGAAGGAGAAGGCGGACTACCTCTACGTCGAGGATGCGAAGGGGCTGCTCTCGCTTGCCCAGTTCGGCACGATCGAGTTCCACAGCTGGGGCTGCCGGGTCGACCAGCCCGAGCGGCCCGATCGCCTGGTGTTCGACCTCGACCCGGACGAGAGCCTGCCCTGGCGCGAGGTCGCGAACGCCGCCTTCGAGGTCAAGGACGCGCTGACGGCTGAGGGTCTCGTGCCGTTTCTCAAGACCACCGGCGGCAAGGGCCTGCATCTGGTGGTGCCGATCCAGCGCCGGCGCAGCTGGGACGAGGTCGCGGCTTTCTGCGAAGCGTTCGCGCGCCAGATGGCGGCGCAGTTCCCCGGCCGCTACACCGCCAACATGGCCAAGGCGCAGCGCCGCGGCCGGATCTATCTCGACTATCTGCGCAACCAGCGGAGCGCCACGGCGGTCGCCGCGTACTCGCTCCGGGCGCGCCCGGGTGCGCCCGCCTCGACGCCGCTCGCCTGGGAGGAGCTGCGGCGGCTCGACGACCCGGCCGATCTGAACTACGCTTCCGTCCCGGAACGGCTGGCGAGCGGGCTCGTTGATCCCTGGGCCGGGATCGAGCAGTCGGCCCGCCCCCTGCCCAAGGTCACCGGGCCGAAGCGCGCCAAGCGCGCCTGAACCGCCGGCCGAGAGGAAACGAGGTCGAAGCCATGGCGCCACGCTCGAGTTGGAAGGGGCACCTCAAGCTGTCGCTGGTGTCCTGTCCGGTCCGCCTGTACAACGCGACCTCGCGCAGCGAGAAGGTCGCGTTCCACCTGCTGCACAAGGACACCCACAACCGCATCCAGATGAAGCCGAACGACCCCGAGCTCGGCCCGGTCGAGCGCTCCGACCTGGTCAAGGGCTTCGAGTACGAGAAGGATCAGTACGTCGTCTTCGAACAGGAGGACTTCGACAAGGTCCAGATCGAGACCAGCAAGGCGATCGTGATCGAGAAGTTCGTCGACGCCCAGGACGTCGACCCGATCTACCTCGATGCGCCCTACTATCTGGCGCCCGACGGCGCGGTCGCCGAGGAGACCTTCCGGGTCATCCAGCATGCGATGCGCGACAAGGACAAGGTGGCGCTCTCTCGGATCGTGCTCGCCAATCGCGAGCGCCTGATCGCGCTCAGCTGCCGGGACAAGGGCTTCTTGATGATGACGCTGCGCACCGCCGACGAGGTGCGCGATTCCGCGGACTACTTCACCGACATCCAGGACGAGGAGCCCGAGCAGGAGATGCTGGATCTGGCCGAGAAGCTGATCGAGCAGAAATCCGGCAAGTTCGACCCGAGCGAGTTCCGCGACCGCTACCACGACGCCGTGGTCGAGATGGTCAAGGCCAAGATCAAGGGCCAGGAGCCGGTGCTCGCCAAGGCGCCCGAGCGCGGCAAGGTGATCAATCTGATGGACGCGCTCCGGCGCTCGCTCGACGAGGCCAAGCCCCCGGCCGAGAGCAAGCCGCGCCGCGCGGCGAGCGACAAGGCCGCCGCCTCCGGGCGCGCCAAGAAGCCGGCGGCGGCCGCCGACGAGAGCAGCAGAAAGCGGCGCAAAGCGGGCTAGCGCCGGGAACGGTCCGATGACCGACTTCGCCGGTCGGACCGTCACCATCATCGGGCGGCTCGCGGCGCTCCCGACCCGGGTCGTGATCGCCGAGATCGGGCGCCGGGGCGGGATCGCCCGGCGCGCGTTGGCGCAGCCGACGACGCTGGTCGCGATCGGCCGCCACGCCGCGCCGCAGCTCGCCGATGGCCGGCTGCAGGCGAAACTCGCCCGCGCCGATCAGCTGGGCGCGGTCTGTCTCAGCGAGAATGCCCTTTTGCGCGCCCTCGACCTATTGCCGCCGCGGCCGCCGGTCGCGGCCGCGGTGAGCCTGGACGAGCTCGGCGACAAGGCCGGGCTCGAGCCGGAGCTGGTGCGGCGTCTGGTGCTGTTCGACGTGATCCAGCCGGACGAGAACGGGGCTTTGGGCTTTCGCGACCTGATCGCGGCCCGCGAAGTCGGCCGACTGCTGGCCGAAGGCGTCGGGCTCGCGGCGATCGTCGAGGGCACGCGCGCGCCCGACGGGCGGCCGGCCGCCACCGACGACCATCCGCTCGCCCGGCTCAAGCTGGTCTGCGACGACGGCGGCCAGCTCGCGCGCCGGATCGAGGGCTGCTTGGCCGAGCTCGACGGTCAGCTCCGGCTGCCGCTCAAGAACCCCGGCAATCCCTTGGTCGACGAGGTGTTCGAGGCCGCCGAAGACGCGGAGCAGGCCGGCGACCTGGCGGCCGCGGAGGCGCTCTACCGGCGTTGCATCGGCCTCGACCGCGCGGACCCGATCGCGCCCTTCAACCTCGCCAACGTGCTCCGCGCGCAGGGCCGCAGGGGCGAGGCCAAGATCTGTCTACAGCTGGCTCTGGCAGCCGATCCCCAGTTCGCCGACGCCTGGTACAATCTCGCGCTGCTGGTCGATGCCGAGGGCCGCAAGGACTTGGCGCGCACCTACTTCGAGCGGGCGAGCGCAGTCGATCCGGACTACGCCGATCCGCTCTTCAAGCTCGCCAAACTCCATTTCGACGCCGGTGAGCTGGCCGAAGCGAGCCGTCTGTGGCGGCGCTATCTGATCCTCGATCCGGATAGCGAGTGGAGCCGCCGCGCTCGCAACGGTTTGATGCTATGCCGCATCGACGGTGGCCAAGAAGCCGGCTAAGCCAGAACTCGTTGGAGGAGCACGTCATGGCGATCGGCCCGCACCGGCTTGAGTACGAGGTCCTGGAAGGCTGGGAGCAGCTGCCCGAGGGCTGGTCGTTCGTCGAGGTCGCGGGCGTCGCCGTCGATTCGAGGGACCGGGTCTACGTCTTCAACCGCGGCGCCCATCCGATGATCGTGTTCGACAAGGACGGGCGGTTTTTGGATGCCTGGGGCGAGGGCATCTTCTCGAGCGCGCACGGCATCTTCATCGACCGGCACGACCACGTCTGGTGCGCCGACAACTTCGACCACACGGTGCGCAAGTTCACGACCGACGGCGAGCTTCTGATGACGCTCGGCGACCCCGCGCGGCCGGCGGACACCGGCTTCAGGATCGGGGAGTCGCCGGTCCTGCATGCGGCCGGCCCGTTCAACATGGTGACCAACGTCGCCGTGACGCAGAGCGGCGAGATGTTCATCTCGGACGGCTACGGCAACGCCCGGGTCCACCGCTTTTCCCCGTCCGGCGAGCTGCTCGCGTCCTGGGGCGAGCCCGGCAGCGGGCCCGGGCAGTTCAATCTGCCGCACTCGATCGCGGTCGACCGCGGCGGCCGCGTGTTCGTCGCCGACCGCGAGAACTCGCGGATCCAGATTTTTTCCAGAGACGGCGACTTCCTGCAGAGCTGGGACTGGGTCAACCGGCCGGACGACCTGTTCATCGACGAGCAGGAGAATCTCTATATCGCCGAGCTCGGCTGGACCGTGCCGGTTCCCGACCGGCCGCACTTCCCTTGGCCCAAGCACGCGCCGGTCGGCCACGCCCCGATCGCCAGGGTCACGATCTGCGACCTCGACGGCAACGTGCAGACGCAGATCGGCGGCAGCGACCCGCTGCTGCCGGGCAACTTCATCGTGCCGCACGGGATCTGGGCGGATTCGCGAGGCGATTTCTACGTCGGCGAGGTGGTCAAGGCCTCTGGCGCCATCGAGCACTTCGCTCCGCTGACCTGCCACGCGTTCCAGAAGTTCGTCCGCGCCGGCTGAGCCGGTCGGGGCTCAAGGCCGATGGCTCGGCGCCGCCGCAGCTCCGGGATCGAGGATCCTGGATGCACTAGGGTGCCGGCGCGACCGCGGAGAGCTTCCATGAACCCCCGGACTCCGGCACATATCGGCCGGTCACGGACTGATGAGGATCGCCAGTGCTGACTCGCCAGGACGGGTTCGGCGAGATCCCGGCGCCGCTGCGGCAGGACGGGCGCCGTTCGTCGCTGGCGGACGCTGACGAGGTCCAGCACCGCGCGAGACCGGAGCGACCTGCACGGATCGCCCGGGGTCGACTCCTGTTCATCATCAACGACACGACCTTCTTCCTCTCCCACCGGCTGCCGCTTGCGATCGCCGCACGCCAGGCGGGCTTCGAGATCGATCTCGCCGCGCTCGACTCGGGTGGGCTCGATCAGATCGGCGAGCACGGGATCGCGTTCCACCCGCTCGCAGTCGACCGGACCGGCATCAACCCGCTGCGGGACGTGCGGCTCCTCTGCCAGCTGCTGGCGCTGATCAGGGCCGTGCGTCCGAGCCTGGTGCACACGGTGACCATCAAGCCGGTGATCTATGGCGGCATCGCGGCCCGGCTGCTCCGGGTGCCCTGCCTGGTCAGCGCGGTCAGCGGCCTGGGCACGGTGTTCGTCGAGGGCGGCAAAGCGACGTTGCTGGTGCGCCGCATCGTGCTAGGCCTGTACCGGCTGGCGCTCGCGCACACCAACAGCTGCGCGATCTTCCAGAATCCGGAGGACCGCGACCGCATGGTCGGCGCCAATCTGGTCGCGTCGGACCGGACGGCCCTGATCCGCGGCTCGGGTGTCGACGTCGAGATGTTCCGGCCGGTCCCCGAACCTCCCGGAGTGCCGCTGGTGATCATGCCGGCGCGCCTGGTCTGGCCGAAAGGCGTGGGCGAGTTTGTCGAGGCGGCGCGCCTTCTCCGCAAGAGCGACGTCAAGGTCCGGATGGCCCTGGTCGGCGAGCCGCCGGCGCACAACCGGGCGAGCGTCCCCCAG
>DATAOG010000570.1:0-8251 GCA_036265855.1 Geminicoccaceae bacterium
AGGGCAGGCCCGCGACCGGCATCTCTGCCGTCGACATGAACGCGAGCCCGGGCGCGGCCGGCGCCAGCCGCGCCATGACCGCGGCCGCCGCCGGGCCCTGGAGTGCCAGCAGGCCGCGACCGGCCAGCTCCTCGACCGCGAGCGCCGGCTCGAGGGCCTTGCGCATGTGAGCGAGGTCGGCATCCCGGCAGCCGGCGTTGACGACCACGAACAGGCCGTCCTCGACCCGGCCGACGATCAGATCGTCGAGCACGCCGCCCGCCTCGTCGGTGAACACCGTGTAGCGCAGCCGGCCCTCGTCCAGCCCGGTGAGGTCCGCCGGCACCAGGCGCTCGAACGCCGCCGCGGCTTTTTTGCCCCGCACCTGCACCTGACCCATGTGCGAGACGTCGAACAGCGCAGCCGCGCTCCGGCACTGCCGGTGCTCGGCGATGATCCCGGCCGGGTACTGCACCGGCAGCGACCAGCCCGCGAACTCGACCATGCGGCCGCCGAGTTGGACGTGCAGGTCGTGGAGGGGCGTGCGTCTGGGCTCTTTGCTGGCGCCGGCGGCGGGGCTCACGGTCGGGACCTCCAACGGCTGGCCGCCGGCCACCGCAGCCGACGTTCAGCCCCCTCTGTCCCGAACCTGAGAGACTGGGCGCCGGCCCGGCACGATCCCGGGCAGCGCCTTACCCCTTCGGTGGGGCGCCGGGCCAGCTCGGCCACAGCACCCGCTCTCCAGAGCGCCATCCCCCCGCGGTCCGTTGGCCTGAGAGTTTCCGGGGCGGTTGCTCCTTCGGCGCCGTCGCAACCGCGCGACATGCGACGGGCTCTCCCGCGGGGCTCAGCTGGCAATGTCGGCGAAGACTACTCCCGCCAGCCCCGAGGTCAAGCGCCCGCGCGCCGGGCAGGCTTCAGCGGAGCAAGGGTTGCAGGCGGCGCTGGAGGTCGGCCTCGTCGAGCTGGAAGCCCAGATAGAGGCTGTAGCCCGGCGCCTGCTCGGGCGTGACCGACGGCAGGCGAAGGGTGAGCTGCTCGTTGACCCCGGCGAGCTCCTCGCCCTTGGTGAACTCGATCGTCGACGGCAGCAGCCGCTTCGACAGGACCTGCCGGTTCGGGCCGACGGTGGCGACGAAATAGGTCAGCGAAGCCTTCTCGTCCTGCGCCGCCGGTCCGCGCTGGGCGATCAGATCCAGCGCGAGGTCGACATCGACGCCCTTGTCGTTGTAGCTGCAGGCGCTCTGGAGATGGGTCAGCACGGCCAGATACTGCAGCGCGTCCGGGCTGCGCTCGCTGCCGCGATAGCTCGTGGTCCGCTCCGCGCCATCCAGGATCAGCGCGGCCGGGCACGCCACCGCAACCGGCGCCGGCGGCGGCTTGCTCGACGAGCAGGCCGCGAGCAGCAGGGCCACGAGCCCGATCCCGCCTGAGCGGATCCGACCTGGCCCGAAGGCGGCGCAAAGGGGCGGTTGACGTTTCACGGCAGCGCGTCGGTTCCGTTGCAGATCGCCCGGTCCCGGGCCAGATCGCCTGCTTGCGCGGCCGGGACCGTGCTCGGGCAGCACCTAAACCAACTCCTCCGGTCGCGGCAAGGCCGAATGCGCGCCCGGAGATCTGCGGGGATTCCGCGAAGCCCCGCGGATGCGGGCGGAAACGACCGGATTTCTCGAAACCATTGCTCAAAAGCCGCGGGGCCGCCTAAACTCGCCCGATCGCCCCATGACCAGCCCACGGACGCACTTCGAGCTGGGCGCGCCGAGCCGGATCCCGCCGGCGATGGCCGCGCTGGACCTTGGCACCAACAACTGCCGGCTGTTGGTGGCGCGGCCGTGCGGCGACAATCTCGTGATCGTCGACAGCTTCTCGCGGATCGTCCGGCTCGGCGAGGCGGTGGCCCGGACCGGACGGCTGAGCGAGGCGGCGATCGCCCGGACGGTCTCGGCACTTAGGGTCTGCGCCCGGATCGTAGCCCGCCACGAGGTCGGCGCGATCCGCTGCGTCGCCACCGAGGCCTGCCGGCGGGCCCAGAACGGCGCCGAGTTCCTCGGCAGGGTCAGGCGGATCACCGGGCTCCGCTTCGAGATCCTGCCGCACGAGGACGAGGCGCGGCTCGCGCTGCTCGGCTGCCTGCCGCTGATCGATCCGGCGGCCGAGCACGTGCTCCTGATCGACATCGGCGGCGGCAGCACGGAGCTCTTGTGGCTCGATCGCAGCCAGACCGCCGGTCAGGCGGTGGTGCGTTGCAATCGTTCGATCGCGGCCGGCGTGGTCGCGCTGTCGGAGGCCTTCGCCGCCGAGCCCGATCCTTCGACCTTCGAAGCCATGGTCCGCCACGTCGAAGGCCTGCTCGCGCCGATCGAGGCGCAGCACGCGATCAGCCGCCATCTGGCGAGCGGACGCAGCCAGATGCTCGGGACGTCCGGCACGGTCACGACGCTCGCCGCGATGCACCTCGACCTGCTGCGCTACGACCGCCGGCAGATCGACGGCCTGGTCCTCGAGGCCGGAGCGGTCGGGGCGGTCTCGACCCGGCTGCGGCGGATGACCAACGCCGAGCGCGCCGCACATCCCTGCATCGGGCCGGGGCGGGCCGATCTCGTGGTCGCGGGCTGCGCGATCCTGGAGGCGGTCTGGCGCAGCTGGCCGACCGACCAGCTGCGGGTCGCCGATCGCGGCCTGCGCGAGGGGATTCTGCAGGGCCTGATGGGCCGCTCGCTGGCGCAGGCGCTGACCGGCCCGGGCGCCACCGCGTCGCTGCCGGATGGCTTGCCGATCGCGGCCGCGAGCGTGCCGCCGATCGGTCCGACCGCCGCCTGAGCCGGCGCGCCGATGGCGACGCCCCGCGCGACCAAGGCCCGGCTGCGCTCGAGCAGGGGTCGGGGGGCGAGCTCCAGTCGCTGGCTCGAGCGCCACATCAACGACCGCTTCGTGCAGGGCGCGCGCGCCGCCGGCTATCGCTCGCGCGCAGCCTACAAGCTGCTCGAGATCGATGCCAAGGCCCGGCTCCTGCGCCCGGGGCTGCGCGTGATCGACCTCGGCAGCGCGCCCGGCGGCTGGGCGCAGGTTGCGGCCGCCCGGGGCTGCCGGGTGACCGGCATCGACCTGCAGGCGGTCGACCCGATCGAGGGCGCGTCGCTCGTCCAGGGCGACATCTTCGATCCGGCGGCGATCGCGGGCCTGGTCGAGCTCGCCGGCGGCCCGGCCGGGCTCGTGCTGAGCGATCTGGCGACATCCGCGACCGGCCAGCGCGCGGTCGACCGCCTGCGCGCCGACGGGCTCGCCGAGGCGGTGCTGAGGCTCCTGCCGGAGCTGCTGGCGCCGGGCGGCGATCTCGTCCTGAAGCTCCTGCGCGGGGTCGAGGCCGGGATCGCCGCCGACGCGCGGCGGCAGTTCGGGCGCGTCCGGCTGATCCGGCCGGCGGCGAGCCGGACCGGCTCGTCCGAGATCTATCTGGTCGGCTCCGGCTGGCGGCCGGCGCCGGCGTGAGCCGGCGCGCGGCAACCTTGTCCCGTTCGCGATCCGCCGGTAGCCTGTCGGACCGGAGCTAGGCTTGGGACCAGCGAGATGGACATGGCGAGCGCGGCGGGGCCGGCCCTGGTGGTCAACGAGCTGCACAAGAGCTTCGGCCGGCTCGAGGTGCTGAAGGGCGTCTCGCTCAGCGCCGCAAACGGCGACGTGATCGCCATGATCGGCTCCTCCGGCTCGGGCAAGAGCACGCTGCTCCGCTGCATCAACCTGCTCGAGACCCCGGACGCCGGCGAGGTCCACGTCGCCGGCGAGCTGATCCGGATGGTCAAGACCCGCCACGGCGCCAGGCCCGCCGACCACAAGCAGGTCGACCGCATCCGCACCCGGCTCGGCATGGTGTTCCAGAGCTTCAATCTCTGGTCGCACATGACCGTGCTCGAGAACATCATCGAGGCCCCGGTCCACGTGCTGAAGCAGCCTAAGGCGGAGGCGATCGGGCGCGCCGAGGCGCTGCTCGCCAAGGTCGGGATCGCGGAAAAGCGCGACCACTACCCCTCGCACCTCTCGGGCGGCCAGCAGCAGCGCGCCGCGATCGCCCGGGCGCTCGCGATGGAGCCGCAGGTGATGCTGTTCGACGAGCCGACCTCGGCGCTCGACCCGGAGCTGGTCGGGGAGGTCTTGAAGGTGATGCGCGACCTCGCCGAGGAGGGCCGCACGATGCTGATCGTCACGCATGAGATCGGCTTCGCGCGCGAGGTCTCGACCGCGACCGTCTTCCTCCACCAGGGCCGGATCGAGGAGCAGGGTCCGCCCAAGGCGATCTTCGGCAATCCCCGCTCCGAGCGCCTGCGCCAGTTCCTGGCGAGCCATCTCTGATATCGAGCGCAGAGCGGGAGCCAGATCGGCGCCGAACCTTGGCGGGGCCGCGACGCCAAGGTTGATTCGTTGGACTTGGCCGCGGATATGCGCCATCACCGACAGGTCTATGCTTAGCGACGCTTCACCGGCGATGCGGTCGCGCCGCTGAGCCGGGTGGCGGCGGCGCCGTCGAGCCGGAGCGAGCTTGCCGGCATCCGAGCTTTATCGACGATGCCAACCACGCGCGGGAGGAGCGACCATGGCGAGCGATCGCCGCACCACCGGCGGCTGCCTATGCGGCGCTGTCCGCTTCGTCGCCGAGGGCGAGCCCTACCGGGTCGGACTGTGCCATTGCCTCGACTGCCGGAAGCACGGCGGAGCGCCGTTCGGCGCCTTCGCCATCTTCCCCGCCGAGCGGGTCAGCTTCAGCGGCGACGCGCCGGCCACCCACGCCTCCTCCGCCCACGGCCGCCGGCGCTTCTGCCGCAGCTGCGGCTCGCCGGTGTTCGGCCGCGACGAGGGCTCGGACGAGGTGGAATTGCACCTGGGCTCATTCGACGTGACCGATCAGTTCGCGCCCACCTACGAGCTTTGGACGGTCCGCCGCGAGTCCTGGCTGCCGGCGGTCCCGAGCGTGGTCCGCCACTACGAGCGGGACCGCCCCGGCCCGCAGCGGAGCGAGCCGTGAGCCGGCCGGCGGGGGGCGCCGCCTACCGGCCCGCCGCTCGCATGCCCGGCTCCGGGTACCGCGCGCCGGCGGCCGCCCCGCTGGGCACCGCCTCGTCCGGGGCTGCGAGGTCGCCCGCGGCGAGCGCCAGGTCCGCCGCCGCGAGGTTCTCATCGAGGTAGCGCCGGAGCCTGGTGCCGCGGATCGGCACGATGTCCTCGCCGCGGGCCAGGACCCAGGCCGGCGCGAGCTGCGCCGGCGTGCAGCCTTTGCGCCTCGCCAGCGAATCGATCCGGGCCACGAGGCCGAGGTTGCGCCCGAAGTTCTCGCCGCTGGAACCTCGGTGCCAGGTCGTCCGCGTCGTGGTCGTCCGGCCGGCGGATCCGGCCGGTGAGGAAGCCCCGTTGATCGAGAAGATCGCGGCCGCGGATCGGCGCCGTCGTCCGTCGACCGCGATGGCAGGCCGCGACATGGCCGCGGTTCCGGCCTGCATCCGAATCCGTCCGTCCACCGTAGCTACCGGAGCCGCAGCTGCATGCGGCCTGGAGGCGGTGCCGGGGCACCGCCGGCGAAATGGAGGACGAACGGTGTTTCAGAATGGCACATTGCAAGGCGGGCTCGTGGCGGCTGCTCTGGCGACCTTGGCGGTGACCGGCGCCTGTGCGCCCGGTGGTCAGCAGACCGGCATGGGCAGCGCGGTCGCGGGCGAAACCCGGATCCGGATGGCCTCGATGCCGAGCGTCACGGTCGGCGGCCAGCCGATGCTGCCGACCCGGACGATCGTCGACAACGCGGTCAACTCGGCCGACCACACGACACTGGTCGCGGCGGTCAAGGCCGCGGGCCTGGTCGACACGCTCAAGGGGCCGGGCCCGTTCACCGTGTTCGCGCCGGTCAACAGCGCCTTCGCCGCGCTGCCGCCCGGCACCGTCGAGGACCTGCTGAAGCCCGAGCGCCGAGCGCAGCTTACCAGCATCCTGACCTATCACGTGGTGGCCGGGCGGCTCGATTCACAGGCTTTGCGCGAGCGGGTCGTGGCCGGCGGGGGCACCGCCGAGCTGCGCACGGTCAACGGCGAGACGCTCCACGTCAGGGCCAATGGGCCGAGCAATCTCGTGCTCGAGGATGGGAAAGGGAATATCGCGACTATTTCAACGTATGATGTGTATCAGTCGAATGGCGTGATCCACGTCATCGACGACGTGCTGCTGCCGAGTTGAACCCTGGGGCGGCCGCGCCCTGGCCGGGACGCGGCCGCCCCGGCTGGCGCATCCGCGGACGCTCTGGTATGGCTGGAGGTGAGTTGGCCCTCGAACTAGATCGCCGGCAAGGCTCGCATCCAGGCATGTCCGACTACGATGAGGCCGGGCCTGCGGCCCTCGGCGATCTGCTCGGCGGCACGGCCGCGCGCGAGCAGGGGGCGTTCGCCAAGCTTTACGAGGCAAGCAGCGCCAAGCTGTTCGGCGTGATCCTGCGCATCCTGCGCGACCGCGAGCTGGCGACCGAGGTGCTGCAGGAAGTCTATCTGCGGATCTGGCAGCACGCCGGCGACTACCGGCCGGACCTGGGCGCGCCGATGACCTGGATGATCGCGATCGCGCGCAATCGCGCGCTCGACCGCCGACGACACCGGCGACCGGAGCTGCCGCTCGACCTCCTCGAGGAGCTCGAGGATCCGGGCGCCAACCCGGCGGATTCGGTCGGTGGCGGCCTTCCATTGCGCGCGCTCCGCCGGTGCCTGGACGAGCTCGACGAGCGCCAGCGCCAGAGCGTGCTGATGGCCTTTGCCGAGGGCTACACCCATGCCGAGCTCGCGGACCGGCTGGGCTGCCCGCTCGGAACCGCCAAGAGCCTGATCCGGCGCGGGCTGCTGCGGCTCAAGGAATGCCTGGAGCGATGACCGACGAGCTCGACGAGACCGAGGCGCTCGCGGCCGAGTGCGTGCTCGGCACGCTCGAGCCGACGGCGCGCGCCGCGGTCCGGCAGCGGCTGCGGACCGATCCCGAGCTCGCCCGACTGGTCGAGCTCTGGGAGCAGCGCCTGGGGCCACTCGCCGCAATCGTGCCGCCGGTCGAGCCGCCGCCCGCTGCCTGGCTCGGAATCGTGCAGGCGCTGGCGGCCGAGACGCGCTCCGCGGCGCCGGTCCGGAGGGTGCGGGTCAGGCACCACGGCCCGCTCTACAGTGTCACCTTCTGGCGTCGGTGCACGTTCGGCGCCGGCGCGCTGGCAGCGATCCTCGCGCTGTACCTCGCCGGCACGGAGCTTCGCCGGCCGCCGCCCGCGACCGCCCGCTACGTCGCCGTGCTCGACCGCAGTGCGGCGACCCCGGCGCTGATCGTGACCGTCGATCCGGCCGCCGGTCGCGCGACGATCCGGCCGCTCGCGGTCAAGGCGGCCCCGGACCGCGCGCTCGAGCTCTGGTTGATCGAGGGCCAGGGCCGCCAGCCGCGCTCGCTGGGCCTGCTGGATGCGGAGAAGGAGACGACGCTCGAGCTGCCGGCGTCGATCAACGAGGCGGTCAGGCCGAGCGCCGCGTTCGCGGTCAGTCTCGAGCCCCGGGGCGGCTCGCCGACCGGTCAGCCGAGCGGGCCGGTGATCTGCCAGGGCCCGGTCCTGGCGCTCGGCAAGTAAATGCTCCTCGGCAGCGGGATCACAGGCTGCCCATCAGGACGCCGGCCGCCGCGGTCAGGACGACGACCAGCCAGGGCGGCGCCTGCCAGACCACGAGCAGAACGAATCCGACCAGCGCGAGCGCGAAGTCGCGCGGGTCCAGGATCGCGCTGGTCCAGACCGGGTGATAGAGCGCGGCGCCGAGGATGCCCACGACCGCGGCATTCGCGCCCCGCATCGCAGCCTGGGCCAGGGGTCGCCGGCGCAGCGCATCCCAGAACGGCAGCGCGCCCACGACCAGCAGCAGGCCCGGCAGGAACACGCCCGCGAGCGCGATCGCAGCCCCGACCAGCCCGTTCGGCTCGGGGCGCATGACCGCGCCCAGATACGCAGCGAAGGTGAACAGCGGCCCCGGCACCGCCTGCGCCGCGCCGTACCCCGCGAGGAAGGCGTCGTCGCTGACCCAGCCGGGTCGTACGACCGCCGAGCGCAGCAGCGGCAGCACGACGTGGCCGCCGCCGAACACGAGCGCACCGGCCCGGTAGAAGGCGTCGAACAGCGCGAGCGCCTGCGAGTCCAGGACCGCTGCGGCGACCGGCAACGAGAGCAGCAGCACGCCGAAGACCCCCAGGCAGGCGGCGCCTGCGCTCCGCGCAGCGGGAAAGC
>DATAOG010000571.1:0-8813 GCA_036265855.1 Geminicoccaceae bacterium
CAATGAGGGCATCGTCGCTGCCGGCTGGGCGCTCGCCGAGCCGGCCGGCGTGCTGCCGTACGAGCGGCTCCAGCAGCTCGCGAAGGCTGCGCGCCGCGGCCTGTGGAGCGGCGAGTTCGAGCGCCCTGCCGCCTCGCGCCAGAGCACCGAGTGAGCGGGCGGTTGCGCCGGGACCGCTCGAATGTCAGGCTTCGCCTCGAGACCGACCAAGGAGCCGCTCGCATGGACGAGACCCGCGCGATTGCTCGATTGCCGTATTTGAACGTCGAGATCGTGCATCGGCACCTGCCCGAGCAGCAGATGGAGCAGCTGGCGATCAGCTTCAGCGCGAGCCCGTCGTTTCACGCCTTCGCGCGCTTTCTGGACGTCCAGGCGCTGTTCTGGCCCTGGCTCGCGCTCAATCCGCTTGTCGTCTGGCAACGCCTGCTGCTGGATCAGAGCCGCGAGCGCTAGCTCCCGACCGGCCGGCCCGATCCGATCGGGTCGCCGGCACCCGGCCGGATCGGTTGCTGCCGCGGCCGCGACTGGCCGGGGGCGCGCCGATCCGCCCGCATCTTCGTTTCACCTCAGTGCTCTTTACAGCGCCGGCGAAGCGCGGGCATAAGGCGGCGATGCGGATTCACCGAAGTTACTGGAATTTGCCGAAGACGGCGCTGCACGCCGTGGTTGCGATCGGCAACTTCGACGGCGTGCATCGGGGCCATCGCGCCCTGATCGCCCGCGCGCGCGAGCAGGCCCAGGCGCTCGGCGCACAGCTCGGCGTGATCACCTTCGAGCCGCATCCGCGCGAGGTCCTGACGCCCGACCAGGCGCCGCCCCGGCTCACGCCCTTTCGGGTCAAGGCGAGGCTGCTCGCCGAACTCGGCGTCGAGCAACTGTTCGCGCTCGCGTTCACCGAGCATCTCAGGCGGAAGACGCCCGCGCAGTTCGTCCACGACGTGCTCGCGGGCGGCCTCGGCGTCCGGCAGGTCGTGGTCGGCTACGACTTCCGCTTCGGCAATCGACGGGCGGGCGATGCCGAGAGCCTCGCCGCGCTCGGCAAGGATTACGGCTTCGGGGTGACCCGGATCGAGCCGGTCGCCTGGGCACGCGAGGTCTGCTCCTCGAGCCGGGTGCGCGCCGCGATCGCGGTGGGCGACGTCGCGCTCGCGCGCGAACTCCTGGCCCACCCGTTCCTGGTCGAGGGGCGGGTGGTCGAGGGCGACCGGCGCGGCCGCCCTCTGGGCTATCCGACGGCCAACCTCCGGCCGCCGTTGCGGCCCTCGCTGTGGCCCGCACCCGGCATCTACGCCGTCCGCGCGCGCTGCCCTGACGAGACCGGCGGCGACTGGCTGAACGCGGTCGCGAGCCTCGGCTTCCGGCCGACGTTCGGCGGCCGCGATCTCCGTCTCGAGGTCCATCTGTTCGACCGCGAGGTCGATCTCTACGGGCGACGCCTGTGCTGCGCGTTCGTCGAGCGTCTGCGCGCCGAGGCGATCTTCGAGAGCATCGAGGCGCTGAAGGCGCAAATGGCCGAAGACTGCCGCCAGGCACAGGCCGCCCTGGCGGCGGACGTGGCCAAGCCCCACATGGCGCTCACTCCCGAGAGCCACGGCGCCTGAGACCGGCCAGCCGGGACCCCCGCCGAACGTAAGAGCCCGCTGATGACGACCGACTATCGCGCGACCGTATTCCTGCCCAAGACGGCCTTCCCGATGAAGGCCAACCTGCCGGCGCGCGAGCCCGAGATCCTGGCGCGCTGGGCCGAGCTCGATCTCTACCGGCGCCTGCGCGAGGACGCGCGCGCACGTGCGAAATTCATCCTCCACGACGGTCCGCCCTACGCCAACGGTCACCTGCACATGGGCACCGCGCTCAACAAGATCCTCAAAGACGTGGTCAACCGCAGCCAGCAGATGCTGGGCAAGAATGCGGTCTACGTGCCGGGCTGGGATTGTCATGGCCTGCCGATCGAATGGCAGATCGAGCAGCGCTATCGGCAGGCCGGCCAGGACAAGGACGCCGTGCCGGCGGCCGAATTCCGGCGCGAGTGCCGGGATTTCGCCCAGCACTGGATCGAGGTCCAGCGCCAGGAGTTCATGCGGCTCGGCGTGATCGGCGACTGGCAGCACCCCTACACGACCATGGCTTACCACGCCGAGGCCGGGATCTTCCGCGAGCTGGCGAAGTTCCTGCTCGCGGGCGAACTCTACCGCGGCCTGAAGTCGGTCCTCTGGTCGGTGGTCGAGAAGACCGCGCTCGCCGAGGCCGAGGTCGAGTACCACGAGCACACCTCGACCACGATCATCGTCCGCTTCCCGGTCGCGCGGCCGTCGGTTCCCGAGCTCGAGGGCGCAGCGGTCCTGATCTGGACCACCACGCCCTGGACCATGCCAGGCAACCGTGCGATCGCCTATGGCGCCGAGCTCGCCTACCGGCTGATCGAGGTGGTGGAGGTCGCAGAGGGGTCGCAGGCGGTCGTCGGCGAAAAGCTGCTGCTTGCCGCGCCGCTGGTCGACAGCGTCACCGCCGAGGCGAAGATCACCGGCCATCAGACGCTCGTCGAGCTGCCCGGCTCGGCGCTCTCAGGCACGATCTGCCGGCACCCGCTGCATGGCCATGGCTACGACTTCGAAGTGCCGCTGCTGCCTGCCGGTTTCGTCAGCGCCGAGGACGGTACCGGCCTGGTCCATATCGCGCCCTCGCACGGCGCCGATGATTTCGACCTCGGGGCGCAGCACGGCCTCGAGGTCCCGGACACGGTCGCCGAGGACGGCGTCTACACCGACAAGGTCCCCGTGTTCGCGGGCCTGCACGTGTTCAAGGCGGCCGAGCCGGTGATCGCGGCGCTGATCGAGGCCGGCGCCTTGCTCGCCCGCGGCAAGCTCACCCACAGCTATCCCCATTCCTGGCGCTCGAAGGCGCCCCTGATCTTCCGCGCGACGCCGCAGTGGTTCATCCCGATGGACGGCGCCGGCCGGCTGCGCGAGAAGGCGCTGGCGGCGATCGAACAGACCCGCTGGGTGCCGGCATCCGGCAAGAACCGAATCCACGGCATGATCGAGAGCCGGCCGGACTGGTGCATCTCGCGCCAGCGCGCCTGGGGCGTGCCGATCGCGGTGTTCGTGCGCAAGGCCGACGACCAGCCGCTGCGCGATCCTCTGGTTAACGAGCGGATCGCGGAAGTCTTCGAGCAGGAAGGTGCTGACGCCTGGTTCACGAGCCCGCCCGAGCGCTTCCTCGGGGAGGGCCGCGATCCTGCCGATTACGAGCAGGTGACCGACATCGTCGACGTCTGGTTCGAGTCCGGCTGCACGCACGCGACCGTGCTCGAGGAGCGGCCCGAACTCGGTTGGCCCGCCAGCCTCTACCTTGAGGGCTCGGACCAGCACCGCGGCTGGTTCCACTCCTCGCTGCTCGAGAGCTGCGGGACCCGCGGTCGCGCCCCCTATGACACGGTGCTGACCCACGGGTTCGTGGTCGACGAGCACGGCCGCAAGATGTCGAAATCGCTCGGCAACGTCGTCTCGCCGCTGGATCTGATGAAGACCCGCGGCGCCGACATCCTGCGGCTCTGGACGGTCGGCGCGGACTACGCCGAGGACATCCGGATTGGCGAGGAGATCCTGGCCGGGCAGGCCGACGCTTACCGGCGCCTGCGCAATACGCTCCGCTATCTGCTGGGCAGTCTCGCCGGCTTTGCCGAAGCCGAACGGCTGCCGCCGGCCGAGATGCCCGAGCTCGAACGCTGGATCCTGCATCGTCTGGCCGAACTCGACCGGCTCGTGCGCGCGACCAACGCCGAATTCGACTTTCCGCGGCTCTATTCAGCCCTGCACAATTTCTGCGCGACCGACCTCTCGGCGTTCTACTTCGACATCCGCAAGGACGCGCTCTACTGCGACCGGCCGGACAGCCGGCGGCGGCGCGCCGTCCGTACGGTGCTCGATCAACTGTTCGACTGCCTGACCGCCTGGCTCGCCCCGGTCCTGGTGTTCACGGCCGAGGAGGCCTGGCTTGCCCGCCATCCATCGGACGGCGGCAGCGTGCATCTGCGGCAGTTCCCGCGGCTGCCGGCGCAGTGGCACGATCCGGAGCTCGGCAGCCGGTGGGAGCGCATCCGCCGCGTCCGGCGGGTGATCACCGGCGCGCTCGAGGTCGAGCGTCAGGAGAAGCGGATCGGCTCGAGTCTTGAGGCGGCGCCGGAGCTCTATGTCGGCAGCCGGTCGCTGGCCCGGCTCCTCAACGAGGTCGATCTGGCCGAGCTTGCGATTACCAGCGGCATCGAGGTGATCGAGTCGTCGCCTCCGCCGGCGGCCTTCACCCTCGACGACGTCGCGGACGTGGGGGTGCTGGTCAAGCCGGCGCGTGGCCGGAAGTGCGCCCGCTGCTGGCAGGTCCTGCCCGAGGTCGGCGTCGATCCCGACGCTCCCGATCTCTGCCGGCGCTGCGCCGACGCGGTCGCCGCTCTGGCGTCCGCCTGAGCGGCTCGGGGCCGAGGGCGATGCTGCGTCTGGGCCTGACGGTCGCGCTCGCCAGCCTCGCGCTCGACCAGCTCGGCAAATGGGCGGCGCTGGCTTGGCTCGACCCCGCGGACCCGCCACTCATGGTGACGCCATTCTTCAATCTGGTCCTGGTCTGGAACCGGGGCGTCAGCTTCGGCATGTTCAACTCGGGCGGCGCGCTTGCCCCTTGGCTGCTGTCTGGCCTCGCGCTTGCCGTGGTCATCGGTCTCGTGGTCTGGTTGAGGCGCAACGACCAGTTCCTGACCGCGTTTGGGCTCGGCCTCGTGATCGGCGGCGCGCTCGGCAACGTGATCGACCGAATCCGGTTCGGCGCGGTGATCGATTTTCTCGATTTTCATCTTGCCGGCTACCATTGGCCGGCCTTCAATCTGGCCGATGCTGCAATCTGCACCGGCGCGGTTCTGATGCTCGCGGATGGCTTGCTCGCGCGTCGCCGTCAGCCTACATAGGGCGGCGGACGGACGGCGCCGCGACCGAGCGGAGATGAGCGAGAGCGTGACCAGAACCAGCGGCGCGGCGCGGCCGATGATCGCGCTTTTGGCAGCGGGGCTCCTCGCGCTCGCCGGTTGCGCGCGCGGCACCGTGCAGGAGGCGCTCGGGATCGGCAAGCGGGTGCCCGACGAGTTCGCGGTGGTCCAGCGCGCCCCCCTGGTGGTCCCGCCAGACTTCGAGCTCCGTCCGCCGCGGCCGGGTGAGCCCCGGCCGCAGATCGGCACTCCCAGCGATCAAGCGCGCGCTGCCCTGGTGGGTCAGCCCCCGGCGCCAGCGGTCAACGGCCTGGCGCTCGACGCACAGCCCGGCCAGCCGGCTTTGAGCGCCGCCCAACCAGTGCCGGCCGCAGCGGTGCCGATGCCAAGCGCGGGCCAGCAGGCGCTGCTGACCCAAGCTGAACGCAGCGGTGTCGACCCGCAGATCCGGACCCGGATCGCCGAAGAGAACCAATCGCTGGCCCAGGTCGAGCAGGCGCTGTTCACGCGCGTGATGAACTGGCGCCAGCCGAGCACGCTCGGGGCGACCGTCGACGCCCCCGCCGAGGCCGAGCGCTTGCGGACCGCGCGCGCCCAGGGCGAGCCGCCGACCGCAGGCGACACGCCGACCGTGGTCGAGCGCCGCCAGAGCCCGCTCGGCGCTCTCGTGCAGAAGATATTCTGATGACGCGCACGGCGAACTCCAGGGCGGGTGGTGCCGGCCTCGCGCTGGTCCTGACCCTTGCGATCGGGGCGGCAAGCAGCGAGGCGGCAGTGTTCAATCCCGAGACTTTCACGCTCTCCAACGGCATGCAGGTGGTGGTGGTGACCAACCGTCGCGCGCCGGTGGTCAGCCATCACGTCTGGTACAAGGTCGGCTCCGCCGACAGTCCGATCGGCAAGTCCGGGCTCGCGCACTTCCTTGAGCATCTGATGTTCAAGGGCACCAAGACGCTCGGGCCAGGCGAGTTCTCGCGGATCGTGGCGCGCAACGGCGGCAACGAGAACGCCTTCACCGGCCAGGATTATACCGGCTATTTCCAGACGATCGCCAAGGATCGCCTGGAGACGGTCATGCGCATGGAGGCCGATCGCATGACCAACCTGCAGCTCGACCCGGAGCAGGTCCGGACCGAGCGCGACGTCGTCCTGGAGGAGCGCTCGATGCGGGTCGACAACGATCCGGGCTCGCGCCTCGGCGAGCTGATCGACGCCACCCAATATCTGAACAGTCCCTACCGTCTGCCGGTGATCGGCTGGCGCCAGGAAATGGCGAGCTACACCCGCGAGGACGCGCTCGCGTTCTACCGGAGCTGGTATGCGCCCAACAATGCGGTCCTGATTGTCGCCGGCGACATCAATGCCGCCGAGCTCAGGCCGCTGGCGGAAAAGTACTACGGCGTGATTCCGGCGCGGCCGGTGCCGGCGCGCGACCGTCTGAAGGAGCCGCCGCAGGGCGCGGCGCGCGAGGTCGACCTTGCCGATCCCCGCGTCCAGCAGCCCGCGCTGATCCGATCCTATCTCGCCCCGAGCTTCAGCGCCGGCGAGAGCAAGCATGGGTATCCGCTCGAGGTCCTGGCCGAGATCCTGGGCGGCACCAGCACGTCCAGGCTCTATCGCTCGCTGGTGATCGGTCAGAAGCTCGCGACCTCGGCCGGCGCCTACTATCGCGGCACTGCGCTCGATCTGACCACATTCCGGGTCTACGCCAGCCCGCGCCCCGGGGTCAGCCTGGACCAGCTGGAGACGGCGATGGATGCCGAGCTCGCGCGGCTCAAGAGCGAGCCGATCACCGCCGACGAGGTCGGGCGCGCCACGAGCCGGATGGTTGCGGAGGCGGTCTATGCCCGGGACAGCCTGTCGACGGCCGTCCGGAGCTTCGGTGCCGCGCTTGCGACCGGACGCACGGTCGAGGACGTCGAGGCCTGGCCCGAGCGCATCGGCGCCGTGACGCCCGCCGAGGTCAATGCCGCCGCGACCTACGTCCTGGATCCCGGGCGCGCCGTGACTGGCCGGCTGCGGCCTTCGCCGGTCGCTACCGCCGCGGCCGCGCCGAGTGGCCGGGCATCGAAGCCGCCGCTCGGCAATCAGGAGCTTGATGCCACCGGAAAGGACACCGATGGCTAGTACTGGGCGAAGAGTACGACTGCCGAGCCTATCGGTCGCGATCGTCATGTTCGGAGCGATCCAGATGGCCGAAGCCGCGGCCAAGGTGGAGCGGGTGGTCAGCCCGGGCGGCATCGAAGCCTACCTGTTGAGCGAGTCCTCGATTCCCTTCCTGTCGCTGTCGCTGCAGTTCAAGGGCGGCGCGGCGCTCGACCCGCCCGGCAAGGAAGGCTTGGCTTACATGGTCTCCGGCCTGCTGGACGAGGGGGCAGGCGACCTCGATAGTCAGGCGTTCCGGACCGAGCTCGAGGATCGCGCGATCCGGCTGTCGTTCGATTCCGGCCGGGATGAGCTCTCGGGCCAGCTGAAGACGCTGACCAAGCACCGCGAGCGGGCGTTCGAGCTGCTCGGTCTGGCACTCAGCGCGCCGCGCTTCGATCCCGAGCCGGTCGAGCGGATCCGCAATCAGGTCCAGGCCGAGCTGCGCCGGAACGCCGAGGATCCGGACTACGTCGCGAGCCTCACCTGGTTCCAGACCGCGTTCCCCAATCACCCCTACGGTCGTCCGAGCCAGGGCACGGTTCAGAGCGTCGGCACGATCACGGCTGACGATCTGCGCGGCTTTGTCGGTCGTCGCCTGGCCAGGGACAATCTTGTGATCGGGGTCGCGGGCGACGTCACCGCGGCCGAGCTCGGGCCGCTGCTCGATCACGCGTTCGGCAAGCTGCCGGCGAAGAGCGTGTCGGGCGACCTCGCCCCCGTCAAGCCCAAGGCCGGCGATACCGTGATCGTGCGCAAAGACGTGCCGCAGAGCCAGGTTTTGTTCGGAGAGCTGGGTCTGCCGCGCGACGATCCCGACTTCTACGCCGGCTACATCGCCAACCATATCCTCGGCGGCGGCGGGTTCACCTCGCGCCTGACCGAGCAGGTGCGGGAGAAGCGCGGGCTCGCCTACTCGGTGTACAGCTATCTCTATCCGATGAATTTCGCGCCGCTCTGGCTGGGCGGGCTCGGCACCGCAAATGCCGCGGTCGGCCAGGCGCTGCAGCTGGTCCGTCAGCAGATCGCAGAGATGGCCGCCGGTGGGGTCAGCCAGGCCGCGCTCGATGACGCCAAGACCTACCTGACCGGCTCGTTCCCGCTCCGCCTGACCAGCAACGACAACATCGCCAGCATGCTGGTGGCGATGCAGGTCGACCATCTCGGAATCGACTATCTCGACAAGCGCAACGGCTACATCGAGGCGGTCACGCTGAAGGACGTGCAAAGAGTGGCCGCGCGGCTCTATCATGCGGACCAACTGCTCGTGGTCGTCGTCGGCGAGCCGGAGGGCGTGCAGGGCTGAGCCGCGCGCGTTCTGACCCCGCCCGGCGGGAGGTCAGGATCGGGGAGGGCATGGATCGTGGCGCCGATCCGTCGCCTGCCGCAGCATCTGGTCAATCGGATCGCCGCCGGCGAGGTGGTCGAGCGCCCGGCGGCCGCGCTCAAGGAGCTGATCGAGAACGCGTTCGATGCGGGCGCGCGGCGGGTCAGAATCGAGCTCGCGGGTGGCGGTTCGGCCCTGATCGCGGTCACCGACGACGGCGAGGGCATGGCGCCCGCCGAGCTTGTGGTCGCGATCGAGCGCCATGCCACCTCGAAACTTGCCGACGATGACCTCGTGCGGATCCGCACGCTTGGCTTCCGCGGCGAAGCGCTGGCGGCGCTCGCCGGCGTGAGCCGGCTGACCATCACG
>DATAOG010000572.1:0-2453 GCA_036265855.1 Geminicoccaceae bacterium
GGCAGCGGCCTATTTTGAGCAGATCTTTCTGCACGACTGGGAGCATCTGGCCAGGGCCGGTCATCCGCCGGTCGCCCACGGCTGATGCCGGCTGCGCGGGACGCGCGCCAAGCCTCGGCTCCGGTCCGCGTGTCCGGCCGCCTGATCGCTCGGACCAGAGATGCCCTGCGCCCGCGTCGATCGAATTCGGGCGCCGATTGGCGGTTGCACCCGACACCGTTATGAGTAGGGGCGGGGTCCAGCTTAGGTCGGGGAGGTGAAGCGATGCCGGCGCTCGGTCCCAATGCTCACCTGATCGGCGCGCAGGGCGCGCGCGCAAGGCTCTGCACGCCGGCGCTGCTGCTCGAGGTCGAGGCGTTCGAGCATAACCTCGCGGCGATGGCGGACTTCTGCCGGGAGCATGGCGTGGCGCTCCGGCCGCATGCCAAGACCCACAAATCGGTCGAGATCGCGCGCAAGCAGCTCGAGGCGAGCGCAGCCGGGATCTGCTGCGCCACGATCGGCGAAGCCGAGCGCCTGACCGACGGCGGCATCGACGATCTCCTGATCACCTCGCCGCTGGTCACCGCCCCCAAGCTCGCGCGTCTGGCAGCACTGCTGGAGCGGGCGAACCGGCTCATGGTGGTGGCGGATCACCCGGCCGCGGTCGACGCGCTCGCCGATGTCGCCGCCGGCGCGCCGAGGCCGCTCGCGGTTCTGGTCGACCTAGGCGTCGGCCGGCAACGGACCGGCTGCACCAGCACCGAGGCGGCGCTCGCGGTCGCGCGCCGGATCGCGGACGCCAACAGCCTCGCTTTCGGCGGCGTCCAGGCCTACGCCGGCCATCTGCAGCACATCTCCGATCTTGCCGAGCGGCAGCGCCAGGACGCGCTCGAGGACGCCAAGATCCGCGCAGTTGTGGACGGTCTTTCGGCCGAGGGCATCGAGGTGCCGCGGGTCACCGGCGGCGGCACGGGCAGCCACGCGATCGATGCCGCGGGCGGCCTGTTCAGCGAGCTGCAATGCGGCAGCTACATCTTCCTCGACGTCGACTACCAGCGGGTGACGTTCCGTCCGGACGGCACAGAGCCGTTCCAGCCATCCCTGTTCGTCCGGACCACGGTGATCAGCGCCAATGCCAAAGATCACGTTACGACCGACGCCGGTCTCAAGGCGTTCGCGACCGATGGCCCGCGGCCGGTGATCGCGCGCGGCGCGCCAGCGGGCGCCGAATATTTCTTCTTCGGCGACGAGCACGGCCGGGTCGAGCTGAAGGACGCGCCCCGGTACCTGCCGGTCGGGAGCGCGCTCGAATGCCTGACGCCGCACTGCGACCCGACCGTGAACCTCCACAGCGTCTATCACGTCGTCGAAGGCGACACGCTGATCGACATCTGGCCGATTGACGCCCGCGGCGCGATCTGAGGGGCGTTGCGCAGCGACAGGGAGAACCGTCCCCGTCATCTGAATTCGAGATCGCCGAGGATGGCTTCGACCGCTTGCTTGAGCGGCAGCAACTCCTCGGTCGCAGTAGTCCACATGAGGTCGTAGCCGAGCGGGGAAACCATGAAAGCGACGTTCATCGACTGCCCGCCGTTCCTGCACGAGCTCTATCGGGGCGAGCTCGCGGCGATCGTGCCGGATCTGGAGATCCACCTCGGCAGCCCGTCGCCGGACGAGGTGAAGGCCCTGCTCGCAAACTCGCCCTTTGCGATGAACGACCACACGCGGTTCGACGAGGCGCTGCTGAGCTCCTGCCCGGCGCTCAAGGTGATCGTCTTCCTCGGCACCGGCGCTGCCAGCTACATCGACCTCGCCGCCGCCGAGCGTCTCGGTATCCGCGTCCGCGCCTACGGCGGCTACGGCGATCAGAGCGTCGCCGAGCACGCGCTCGCGCTGATGTTTGCGGCCGCGCGCCGGCTGGCCGCGATGGACCGTGGCCTTCGGGAGGGCCGCTGGGACACCCTGAACGGCATCGAGCTTGCCGGCAAGACGCTGGGCGTCATCGGCACCGGCGGCATCGGCAAGGCCATGGTCCGGCTCGGCGCCGGCATCGGCATGCGCGTGCTCGCCTGGAACCGGAGCGGGGTGCCGGACGATCTGCCCTGCGCGCCGGTCGACCTGGACGAGCTGCTCGCGCACGCCGACGTGGTCTCGGTGCATCTCGTGCTGAACGAGCAGACCCGGGGCTTCCTCGATGCCGGCCGGATCGGGCTCATGCGGCGCGGCGCGATCTTCATCAACACCGCGCGCGGCGCAATCGTCGACGAGGCCGCGCTGGTCTCGGCGCTCGAGCAAGGCCGGATCGGCCATGCCGGGCTCGACGTGTTCAACGAGGAGCCGCTGCCGCCCGGCCATCCGCTCACCCGGCTCGAGAACGTCACGCTCACCGCCCATGCCGCGTTCGCTACCCGCGAGGCCTCGGAGCGGCTGTTGCGCCGGGCGCTCGAGATCCTGGCCGAGGAGCGCCGCCG
>DATAOG010000573.1:0-5670 GCA_036265855.1 Geminicoccaceae bacterium
GCCTCCCCAGGGGTGGATCGGATGGCGAGCCAACACCGGCGCTCGGTGGCGGTTCCGATCGGGGATGCCGATTTTCAACCGACGTCGCCTGGAGAACGAGCAGGTACGGCGCCGCAAAGCGGCTAGATCGTCTGCTGCCCGCGTAGCCGCCGCGCAACCGACGCGCTCGGTCCACGCCTTGAAGGCTTCTCGCGGTCGTCCCAGGAGTTGGAAGTTATCCCTACGCGAGCCCTTTGCCCGCTACCTGGCTACGATAATAGCCGGAATCCACCTGGTCTCGTGCAACCAGCTTCAGGCGGTGCCTGCGAACAGCGAATGGTGCTTGCCGCAGGCACCGCCTAAGAGCGGTGGCGCACGATTCTGGCGCCGGCCTGGACTATGACTAGGTTCTCGCGCAGCCTGGCTGCGATACCGCTAGCTCCAGGCTGAGGCCAGCCTCATCCGTTCTTCATGCACGTATTGATGAAGTTCTTTTTGGCATCACCAGAGAGATTCTTTGCATTGGCTTGGTCGGTGCAGGATTTCATCATCTGCTGCTGGCCTTGTTGGGAGGCCTTCTTTTCCGCGGCGGAAGCCGGGGCCAGCCCCAACCCGATTAGTCCGATAACAAGGCACAAGACGATCATCGGCGAGCGCATCATACTTCCCCCTGTTGCTGCGAAACGAGCCTTCTACTTGATTGGCTTGTACGACATATCCCAAGGGCCGCCCCGGCGTCAACGATTCCGGGCGAGCCCATTGGGGGCCCCTGATTTCCAAGCTCAACGGAAAATTGGCGGCCGTTTCCGGAACCTCTGGAGGGGGCGCTTGTTGTCCGAGGATGACGCGGCCGCGAGGTGCCGGTCGCGCATCGATCGCAGACCGATGAGGGAGATTGTCGAGATGCGCAAGCTTCTGATTCTTTCGGCCGCGCTCGCGGCCGGCGCGCTGTCGCTGCCGGCGGTGGCGGCCCAGCAGTCCGAGCAGACCTCGACGAGCCAGCAGACCGCGGCCAACGAGGGCGAGAAGGTGACGGGCACGGTGACCAACGTCGATCAGAACAAGCAGGAGATCACGATCGACGGTCAGAAGTATAAGCTGCTGTTGGGCGCCGGCGCCGGGCTTGAGCCGCAGGTCGGCTCCAAGGTCACGGCGTACTACGAGGAAAAGAACGGCCAGAAGACGATAACCCGGATCGGGCAGCCCCAGTAGGCCCCCAGGGTGTCGGGGAGCGGCGATTGGCGGCCGCTCCCGCGCCCGATTCTGGGCTGAGTGGTCTTGACGCCTCAGCGTGCGAAGCCGAAGGCGGCGATCACCGGCGGCCGAGCCCTTTCAGCCCGCTCCTTGTGCGGGAGATCCGGCCGCCAGCCGAGAATTGCGAGCATGACGGCAAAGCCGACCACATAGGCGATCGCGATCTGCCAGCCATTGCGCAGCCACAGCGCGACCGACTTTGCCTCGGGATACATGTTGGCCAGCGCCACGCCGGCGGATGAGCCGAACCAGATGATCGAGCCGCCGAAGCCGACCGCGTACGCGAGAAAGCCCCAGTCGTAGCCGCCCTGCTTCAACGCGAGCGCGGTCAGCGGGATGTTGTCGAACACGGCGGACAAGAAGCCCAGCCCGAGAGCGGTATGCCAGGACGGGGGCGGCAGCTCGTCGACCGGCATCATCGAGGCAGAGGTGACCAGCGACAGAAGGAACAGCGTGCCCCTGAAGGTCGCAGGCATGACCTTCCAGTCGGGCTGCCGCAGCGGCGCGGCGGCCAGGATCACCGCCCAGACCGCGAGCCCGATCACGGGCGCCCGGTCCAGGACCTCCGGAAATTTCAGGTTCGCGATCACGTTGGCGAGGATCGCGGCAAGCAGGATCGCTGCCACGATCCCGGCCCGCGCCCAGTGGATGTGCAGGCCGCGGGCAGGATCCTTCTGGATCGGCGAGAAACGGTGCTGCCGGATCGCCAGCGGGACGCCGAACACCAGGACCGCGACCACGGCCGCAAGCGCCGCCTCGAGCACGCTGAGCGGGCTCACGCCGGCGATCCACATCATGGTGGTCGTGGTATCGCCGACGACGCTGCCGGCGCCGCCGGCGTTCGAGGCGGCGACGATCGCGGCCAGATAGCCGATGTGAACCTTGCCCCGGAAGACATGCTTGGCGATCGTGCCGCCGATCAGCGCCGCGGCGATGTTGTCGAGAAAGCTGGAAACCACGGCCACGACCACCAGGAGGACGAACGCCCCCTTCCAGTCGTCCGGCAGGAACGCCGGCATCTCGTCGGGAATCCGGCTCTGCTCGAAATGGCGCGACAGGAGCGCGAAACCCATCAGCAGCAGGAACAGGTTCGCGAGGATCACCCATTCGTGCTGGAGATGGAAGCCAAGCCCGGCCAGGCCGGCGCCATACTTGAACCCGGTGAAGGCGAGCTTGTAGATCGTGATCGCGGCGAGGCCCGTGAGCGCGACCGCGAGCGTGTGGTGGTGAAACAGCCCCACCGCGATCAGGGTCGCCCCGAACAGGATGAAATCGACCGGACTGCCAAGCCAGCGGACCGGCGCGCCCGCGACCTCGACCAGGGCCGCCGCGGCCGGCATGGCGGCGAGGCCAAACACGATCGCGAGCAGCAGGCAGGGACGGCAGTGCCGCCTCGGTCGCTCCGACCTGCGAGCACGCTGCCATCTTCGAGCACGGGGAGCGCAGAGGTTGGTCACGGCGGGAAAATCCACTACCAAGATCGGGCCGATCCCGCCAGCCCATCGTAAAGCGGCCGCCGGCGCGCGGGCGCCAGGCTCGCGGGATGAGGGGAAAGCATGCAAAAGCTGGCATCGGTCGCGATCGACGGTTCGGGCCTCGAGATCGGCTGGGAGGGTGAGGGCGGCAGGAGCCACTATCCCTGGTTCTGGCTGCGCGATCACGGCCACGAGGAGAGCACGCTGCACCCGGTGACGCTGCAGCGCCAGCTGTTCACCGCGGCGGTCCCGGACGACATTCAAGGTGTGGCGGCGGCGCTGGCACCAGACGGCCGATCGCTCGTGGTCGACTGGCCGGGCGGCGAGCGCAGCCGGTTTCCGATCGGGTTCCTCTGGCGCTTCCGGGAACCGCGCCCGGGCCTCGTATCGGGGCGACCGGCGACGGTCCACTGGGACGGCGCGAGCATCGCCCGGCAGCTGCCGCGGGTTGCCTGCGAGGAGGTCATGGCCGAGGACGCGGCGCTCGAGCGCTGGCTCGCGGCGGTCGAGACCTACGGTTTCTGCCTGGTCGAGGGCGTGCCGGCGACCCCCGAGGCAACCGCGGCGCTGGCAAAGCGGATCGGCTATCTGCGCGAGACCATTTTCGGCGGGTTCTGGGACTTCACGGCCGATCTCGCCAAGGCCGATACCGCCTACACCAACCTCGAGCTGCGGCCGCACACCGATGCGACCTACGCGCTCGACGCCCCGGGGCTGCAGCTGTTCCATTGCCTCGAGTTCGCGGGCACCGGCGGCGAGAGCATCCTGGTCGACGGCTTCCGGATCGCGGACGAGCTGCGCGCCCGCGACCTGGAGGCGTACGAGACCCTGGCCACGGTCGAGGTCACCGGGCAGTACATCGGGGATGGCGTCCATCTGATGGCGAGCCGGCCCGTGCTCCGGCACGAGCACGGCCAGCTCGTGCAGGTCAGCTTCAACAACTACGACCGGGCGCCGTTCCGGCTGCCTGACCAGGAGATGCGGGCCTTCTACCGGGCGCTCAAGGCGTTCGAGGCGCTCGCCAACAGCGCGCGGCTACAATGGCGCCACCCGCTGCGCCCCGGCGAGGTCCTGCTGTTCGACAACTGGCGCACGCTGCACGGGCGCGCCGCCTACCGGGGTGCGCGGCGGCTGTGCGGCGCCTATCTGAACCGCGAGGATTTCGAGAGCCGGCTGCGCCTGCTGCGCGCCGCACGCATGCACCCGGACGAGCCATGACCCAGCTGATCGCCGCCGCCTTGTTCCTGCTGGTCAGCCACTTCGGCATAGCTTCGACCCCGATCCGGCCGTGGCTGGTCGCGCGGCTCGGCGAGCGGCGCTACCTCGCGCTCTATTCGCTGATCGCGCTCGGCGCGATCGCCTGGGTGATCTGGGCCTATCACCGGGCACCTTACGTCGAGCTCTGGCCGACCCCGGCCGCGACCACCGCGGTGCCGCTGGTCGTGCTGCCGTTCGCCTTCGTGCTCGCGGTCGCCGGGCTCAGCACGCAAAACCCGACCGCGGTCGGCGCGCCGGCGGAGACGCTCGGCGGCAGTGCGGTCCGCGGCATCTTCCGGGTCACGCGGCATCCCTTCCAGTGGTCGGTCGTGCTCTGGGCGGCGGCGCATCTGATCGCCAACGGCGATCTCGCCGGGATCATCCTGTTCGGCGCCTTCGGCGCGCTCGCAGGCATCGGCACGGCGCTGATCGACCGGAAGTACGCGCAGAGCCGCGGCGCGGACTGGCAGGCGTTCGCGGCCGCGACCTCGAACCTGCCGTTCGCCGCGATCGCGGCCGGCCGCCAGAGCTTCGTGTTTGCCGAGATCGGCTGGGGGCGGGTCGCCCTCGGCCTCGCGCTCTATCTGGTCCTTTTGGCCGCCCACCCCTGGCTGTTCGGCGCACCGCCGCTCGCCGCGCTCTGACCCCTTCCCGGCAGGGCGCCTGCGACCGATCTTTCCATGGCAGGAGGTGTGCGGTGGCCGACCAGGATCAGGACCTGTTTGCCGATCCCCCGAGCTACGAGCAGCTGGTCGAGGCGGCGGCGCGTTGCGAGGCCTGCCCGCTCTACCGGAACGCCACCCAGACCGTGTTCGGCGAGGGCCCGGTCGGCGCGCGCCTGCTGCTGGTCGGCGAGCAGCCGGGCGATCAGGAGGACCTGCAGGGCCGGCCGTTCGTCGGGCCCGCGGGCCAGCTGCTCGACTGGGCGCTCGTGAAGGCCGGGATCGACCGCAGCGAGACCTACGTGACCAACGCGGTCAAGCACTTCAAGTGGGTGCCGCGCGGCAAGCGCCGGATCCACAGCAAACCGTCCTCGCTCGAAATCGCGGCCTGCCGGCCCTGGCTCGACGAGGAGCTCCGCCTGATCAAGCCCGAGGTGATCCTCTGCCTCGGCGCGACCGCCGCCCAGGCGCTGCTCGGCGCGGCGTTCCGGGTCACCCGCGAGCGCGGCCGGTTCGTCCCCTCGAACCTGGCGCCGCACGTGATGGCGACCGTGCACCCCTCCTCGCTGCTCAGGATCGAGGACGACGACGAGCGCAAGGCCGCGATCCGCGAGTTCGTGCGCGAGCTCCGCAAGGTCGCCGAGGTTCTTCACGGCCAGGCCTGAGGTGCGCCTGCTCTGCGACGAGATGCTGCGCGGGCTTTGCCGCTGGCTGCGCGCCGCCGGCCACGACACGCTGATCGCGCGCGGCGGCACCGCGGATCAGGATCTGATCGCGTTCGCCCGCGCCGAGCGCCGGATCCTTTTGACCTGCGATCGCGAGCTCGCCCGGCTCGCCGGCGATGCCGCCAAGGTCCTGGCACTCGCGACCGAAGCGCCCGATCCAGCCGCCTGCGAGCTCAGAGCCCGCCTCGGCCTGGACTGGCTCGCGGCCCCTTTCAGCCGCTGCCTGCTCGACAACGCGGAGCTCAAGCCGGCGAGCGCCCGGCAGGCGGCAGCCCTGCCCGAGACCACCCGCACGGGGACGGGCCCGATCCTCGCCTG
>DATAOG010000574.1:0-2226 GCA_036265855.1 Geminicoccaceae bacterium
CATGGTCCGCTCGCCCGAGGAGGAGTTCGCGCTCGAGGCGCTGCGCAAGGACGCCGAACGCCGCCGCGGCGGCCGCGCCGCTGGCTGAGCCGGCGCGCGAACCTCTCAGCGCCCGCGAGGAAGCAGGCAGCGGATAACGTCGCCTGCCGACCGCAAGCCTGCGCCAGCAGAGCCCTATGATCCGCATGCCAGGCATGGCAGAAAGGCGGTTTCCCGAACCCCGTCAGGACAAGGGCGCCATGGCCGGCAATCTGGATCTCGAGACGCTCAAGACCGATGTCGCGGCGGGGACGATCGACACCGTGGTCGCCTGCTTCGTCGACATGCAGGGCCGGCTGATCGGCAAGCGGGTCACCGGACACTACTTCGTCGACCAGGTGGTGCACGAGATGCACGCCTGCGACTACCTGCTGGCGCTCGACATGGAAATGGAGCCCGTGCCGGGCTACGCGGCCGCGTCCTGGGAGAAGGGCTACGGCGACTTCGCGATCCGGCCGGATCTCGCGACCCTGCGCCGGATCCCGTGGCTGCCCGGCACGGCGCTCGTGCTCGGCGACGTCGTCGACCACCACGGGGCGGCCGTGCCGCACAGCCCGCGTGCGATCCTCAAGCGCCAGCTCGGCCGCGCGCGCGAACTGGGCTTCAAGGTCAACATGGCCTCCGAGCTCGAGTTCTACGTGTTCGACGAGCCCTACGACGTCGCGCGCGCCAAGATCTACAAGGGCCTCAAGACCGCCGGCTGGTACATCGAGGACTACCACATCTTCCAGACCACCAAGGAAGAGAGCCTGATCCGGGCGATCCGCAACCACATGGACGCGGCCGGCATCCCGGTCGAATTCTCGAAGGGCGAATGGGGCCCGGGCCAGGCCGAGCTCAACCTCCGCTACGCCGAAGCGCTGGAGATGGCGGACCGGCACGCGATCTACAAGAACGGCGTCAAGGAGATCGCCTTCCTCCAGGGCAAGGCCGTGACCTTCATGGCCAAATGGGATTTCGGGCTCGCCGGCAGCAGCTGTCACATCCACAGCTCGCTGATCGACGCCCGGGACGGCACGCCGGTGTTTCCGGATCCGGCCGCGGGTCACACCGAACTGTTCAGCCACTATCTGGCCGGGCAGCTGGCGCTCGCCCGCGAGCTCACCTTCTTCCTCGCGCCCTACATCAACTCCTACAAGCGCTTTCAGGCGGGCTCGTTCGCGCCGACCAAGGCGATCTGGAGCACGGACAATCGGACGGCGGGCTTCCGGGTGATCGGCGGCGGGCCGTCGCTCAGGGTCGAATGTCGGATCCCGGGCGCCGACGCCAACCCCTACCTCGCGTTTGCCGCCCTGCTCGCGGCCGGGCTCTACGGCATCGAGCAGAAGCTCGATCTCGAGCCGGCGTTCACCGGCGATGCCTACCGTGGCAAGGACATCCGCGAGATCCCGAAGACGCTGCGCGAGGCGCTCGAGTGCCTGGACGGTTCGGCGGCGCTGCGCGCGGCCTTCGGCGATGCCGTGATCGACCACTATCTGCACTGCGGCCGCTGGGAGCAGTTCGAGTACGACCGCCGGATCACCGATCACGAGCTGATCCGCGGCTTCGAGCGCGCCTGAGCCCGATGACCGGAGAGTTCGCCGGCCGGACCGCGGTCGTGACCGGCGCCGGCGGCGGCATCGGTCTGCAGATCGCGCTCGATCTGAAGGCCGCCGGTGCCCGGGTCGCCGGCATCGACCTTAAGCCGCGGCCGGCGGAGCTCGACGGCGAGCTCTACGCAAAGGGCGACGTCAGCGACGACGGCTTCGTCGGCAGCGCGATCGAGCGCGCCTTCGCCGCGACCGGCCGTCTCGACTGCCTGGCGAACGCCGCCGGGGTTCTGCTGTTCGGCGACGACAGGTCGCTGCTCGAGATCGAGCTCGCGACCTGGAACCGGGTGCTCGCGATCAATCTCACGGGCTGCATGCTGACCGCCCGCCACGCGATCCCCCGCATGCAGCAAAGCGGCGGCGGCGCGATGGTCCACGTCTCCTCGATCCAGTGCCTGCGCGGCGACGACCGGCCACAGGACGCCTACCAGGCCGCGAAGGCCGGAATCCTCGCGCTCTCGAAATCGATCGCGATCCAGTTCGCGTCCCGAAAGATCCGCTCGAACGTGATCCTGCCCGGGCCGACCGAGAGCCCGATGCAGGCGCGCTGGCAGGCCGACCCCGCGCTGAAGCACCGGACCGCGGCCGCGGTGCCGCT
>DATAOG010000575.1:0-8528 GCA_036265855.1 Geminicoccaceae bacterium
TTGGACGCGCGGCAAGCTAGTCGGAATCGCCTGCCCTCACAAGGCAGAGGAGCCGCTTGCGGGCGGCCCCCTGCCCCGCCCTGGTCCTTGCGGACAGTCGCGGCGCGGATCGGCTGCCGGGCCGTGGGCTCGGGCTCTCGCCCGGCTATTGGCACGAAAATTGCGGTGAAACGTTAGTACGCATCGAGGAGGAAGAATTAAATGGCGGGAATATCACTCACGGTGATCGTTTGCGCGCTCACCGCCGCGACGGTGGCCGGCGGCGAGGAGAACGTCCGCTCGTGCGAGGTCTATAACGAGACCCGGCCGTTGGGCGACCTCGAGCCGTGCCAGTATCCGGACCTGCGCGACCAGCTCGGCCGCGAGGCCCTGAAAAACGCGGGGCGCCAGCTGCAACCGGAGGAATCGATCGAGACCACCTGCCGGATGATGACCAGCGGCTCGGGCGTGCCGACCGGCTGAACTGCCTGCCTGCGCGCCGGCGCCCGGTCAGCGCCGGAGCACCGAGCCGAGCACGCCGCGCACGATCTGGCGTCCGATCTGGTTGGCGATCTGGGTGCCGAGGCTGCGCGCGAGGCTGATCGCCATCGCCTCGACCACGGTCTGGCGCTGACGGCCGGACGCCTGCGCCGGGCGCGGGGCGACGTCGGCTGGCGTCGGCGGCGGTGGCGGCGGCGTTGCCGGCTGCGCCGCCTTGGCCTTCAGGACCTCGTAGGCGGATTCGCGATCGACCACCTGGTCGTAGCGGCCGGCTACGGGGCTCTGGCCGATCGCCGCGCGCCGCTCCTCCGCGCTCGCCGGCCCGATCCGGGACGCGGGCGGCCGGATCAGGATCCGCTCGACCATGCCCGGCACGCCCTGGTCCTGGAGCATCGAGACCAGCGCCTCGCCGACCGCGAGCTCGGTGATCACGGTCCCGGTGTCGAGCGCGGGGTTCGCCCGGAAGGTCTCGGCGACCGCCCGGATCGCCTTCTGGTCGCGCGGCGTGAAGGCGCGCAGCGCGTGCTGGACCTTGTTGCCGAGCTGACCCAGCACGTCGTCCGGGACATCGAGCGGGCTCTGCGAGATGAAGTAGACGCCGACCCCCTTGGAGCGGATCAGCCGGACCACCTGCTCGACCTTGTCGAGCAGCACCTTGGGCGCGTCCTCGAACAGAAGGTGCGCCTCGTCGAAGAAGAACACGAGCTTGGGCTTGTCCGGATCGCCGACCTCGGGCAGGGCTTCGAACAGCTCGGACAGCAGCCAGAGCAGGAAGGTCGCATAGAGCTTGGGCGCCTGCATCAGCTGATCGGCGGCGAGCACGTTGACGATGCCCTGGCCCGACCGATCGGTCCGCATCAGGTCGTGGATGTCGAGCGCCGGCTCGCCGAAGAAGTGCTCGGCACCCTGCTGCTCGAGCGTCAGCAGGCGGCGCTGGATCGCGCCGACCGAGGCGGTGCCGACCCGGCCGTACTGCAGCGACAGCTCCTCCGGGCGCTCGCCGACGAAGTGCATCAGCGCGCGCAGATCCTTCAGATCGAGCAGCAGCAGGCCCTGGTCGTCGGCGACCCGGAAGGCGACCTGCAGCACGCCCTCCTGGGTCTCGTTCAGGCCGAGCAGCCGGGCGAGCAGCAAAGGCCCCATCTCCGAGACCGTGGTCCGGATCGGATGGCCCTGCTCGCCGAACAGATCCCAGAACACGGTCGGGCAGGCGCGCGGGGCGTAGTCGGCAAGCCCCATCGCCTGCGCCCGCTCGCGCAGCTTCGGCGTGATCGCCGCCGCCTGGCTGATGCCGGAGAGATCGCCCTTGACGTCGGCCATGAACACCGGCACGCCGGCGGCCGAGAAGCCCTCGGCGAGCGTCTGCAGCGTGACCGTCTTGCCGGTGCCGGTCGCGCCGGTGATCAGGCCATGACGGTTGGCGAGCCCGAGCGCCAGCCACTGCGGCGTCGCGCCTTTGCCGACCAGAACGGCGTCGTTCGATCCCATCGCTGCCGACCTCCCGTTACTGAGATTTTTGGATTGCGGCTGTTGTGCCCGGTTTTTCGCGCGCGGTCGAGCTTGCGCTCGAGGCCCGTGTGATCCATTTTTCCGGTAGAGGATCGACCCGACGGCTCGCGGTCGACCGCCCGTCGTCGGGCGCTCGCGAAACCCGCCGGACCGGGCGCGCGGCCGCCAGACCCGGTCCTGTCAACCGGAACGGATCCAGCCATGAAATTCTTTGTCGATACCGCCGACGTTGCCGAGATCGCCGAGCTTGCGGCGACCGGCCTGCTCGATGGCGTGACCACCAATCCGACGCTGGTCGCGAAGTCGGGTCGCAACTTCTTCGAGGTCATCAAGGAGATCTGCGCGCTGGTCGATGGCCCGGTCAGCGCCGAGGTCGCCGCGACCACCTATGACCGCATCATGGCCGAAGGCCGGAAGCTGGCCGACCTGGCGCCGAACGTCTGCGTCAAGGTACCGCTGACCTGGGACGGGCTCAAGGCCTGTCGCACGCTCACCAACGACGGCACCCAGGTCAACGTCACCTTGTGCTTCACCCCGGCGCAGGCGCTGCTCGCCGCCAAGGCCGGCGCCACCTTCGTCTCGCCGTTCGTCGGCCGGCTCGACGACATCGGCACCGACGGCATGGCGCTGATCGGCGAGATCGTCCAGATCTTCCAGAACTACCGCGACCGCTACAACACCGAGGTCCTGGTCGCCTCGGTGCGCCATCCGGGCCACGTGATCCAGGCCGCGCGCCTCGGCGCCCACGTCGCGACCCTGCCGCCCAAGGTCCTGAAGCAGCTGGTGCAGCATCCGCTGACCGACAAAGGGCTCGCGGCGTTCCTGAAGGACTGGGAGGCGACCGGTCAGAAGATCATCGACTGAGCCGCGCGCGCCGCACGCCGCCTCACGTCCGAGCGAGCGCGCCGGTGCGGACCTCGCGCGATCGGCCGGATTTTTGCTATAGTGCGGCGATGATCAGAGGATCTGCTGCCGGAATCCGGACGATCCGGGGTGCCGTCCTGGCGACGATCGGGCTCATCGGGCTCGCGCCCGCGGCGCTTGCCGCCGGGACCGGGTCGGAGACGCCGCTCGACCGGCTGATCGAAAAGTTCAATGCCGGCGCCCCCGAGCGCCCGGGCGTGCAGATCGTTGGCTGGGTCGAGCGCGGGCCGGACGGCCAGGCGGTGGTCGTGGCGGTGGCGCCCCGGGGCGGCGCCAGGCTGGTCGCCGATCCCGGCATCACCGTGACCCCGACCGAGCGGCCGGGCGTCCGCTGGCGCGGCCCGCTGCCCGAGCGCAAGGTCGAGCCCGGGGCCGACTACCTGACGCCGCCTGCGACCGTGCGCCTGCCGTTCACCGCCAGCGACGACCGGCCGGTCGAGCTCAAGGTCGAGTACGCGTATTGCGTGGTCGACTTCCAGTGCTACCTCGGCGAGGAGACGCTGTCGGTCGCGACCGGAACGCGTTAGGCCCTGCCGGGGCTCGGGTCAGCCGATCGGGCTCAGCCAGCCAGCAGTGGCAACCTGCGCAACAGCTTGCGGGTCGCGATCGCTTCCCAAGGCGTGTATTCGGCAATGGCGAGGCCGACGAGGTCGCAGGCGGCGGCAACATCCTGCAAAAGCCGAAACCTGATCCGGCGCCATCCGCCCACGGGGAACATCAGCCCAGGCGTCCGCCGCCGCATCCGGCTTGTTGAACACGACCGGACCGAATTTCCTCGGGTCGAGAACATCGACGTCGAAATGAATCGCGAGCTGCGTTACCCCCTCGCTGGCAATCCAGTCCAGCACCGGAGACGAAGTCTCGGCCAGAGAGTCGGCCCCAGCGCGGCGCAGTCCCAACCCGTCAATGACTTCGCCCTCGACCGCCATCCAGGCGTCGAGCCCTGCGTACATGACGCGAGAAGGCCGCAAAGGCGTGTCGACCTCGGCCACCAGCTCGGGGTCGCCCCGGCCTAGAAGCGCTCCAAGAACTTGCGCGTTGCCTTGGGCGAAATCTTTCGGCGTCAGCACGTCTGGATGGGCATCGACCCAGAGCACGCCGAGATTGCCACCGTATCGCGTATTGAGATACGCCATCGGGGCCAGATCGACGAGGCAGTCGCCGCCGAGCGTCACGATCCGATCCGGGCGATGTTTGTCAATTGCTGCGCGTGCCGCGCGCGCCTGCCGAAGCAAAGCCTCTCGGCCAAGAATGCCGTTCTCGACTGCCAGCGTCTGTCCCGGCGTGGGTTCGGGCACCGGCACCGTTTCCACAGGGCCGCTCGCGGGCGGAGCCAGCCAGGACAACAATTCCGATCCCAAATAATAGTCAGGTAGATTTCCGCCCTGCCATTGCGGCATGTTCAGCCGCAGCGTCGTTGCCGTCTTTCCGGACATTTCTCTCCTATTCCGCGGCGCCGGCGCCAGTCAGCCGGGCGACAGCTCGACCCGCCTGGCGGCGACGATCGCGCCGTCGCTCTGGCGCTGCACCAGCACCGCGGCCGCGTCGCGCTGCTCGCCGGCGAGCCGCTCGAGCGGCAGCGGCAGGCTCGCCGCCCGCCCATCCCAACCGCCGAGATCGACGATCGTCCGCACGACGTTCTGATAGCGGATCGTCCGGCCGCGGTTCTCGCCGCGCCCGATCGCGACCTCGTGTGCCCGGTCGAACCCCATCAGCCAGAGATGGCATGGCGCGGCGCCCGCGCTGGCGTCAAGCTCGAGCCGGCGGTCGCGATCCGGATCGCCGGCCCCGGCTCCTGGTTGGTGCGCAACAGCTCGATCGCGTCCAGCACCCGCCGGCGCTCCGAGCCGACCGCGTCGAGCCGGCCGCCGATCACCATCTGCGGCGTGTACAGCCCGTTGAGGCCCAGGCTGTGCGCGTACGCCTGCTGACGCTCGGTGCTGGCCTTAAGGCCCAAAGTGTCGGGCCAGCCGAGCCGGTCCCAGTAGGTGACGTGGAACGACAGCGGCAACAGGTCGGGCTCCCGGGCGAGCTCGCCCAGCAGCGCGTCCGCCGGCGGACAGGAATCGCATCCCTGCGAGGTGAACAGCTCGACCACGACCGGTGCCGGCTCGGTCGCGAGCGCGGCCGCCGGGCAAAAAAGCGCCGCGGCACACAACAGCACCGCGGCGAGTGGAGTAACGGGATCTTCCATCTGTTTACCTAGGTAGTCGATTGCGTCGCGCCAAGTCCATGACAGAGATTTAACCGACCGACTCCCGTCGTCGGCAAATAACATCCGATCACGCGATGTTGAACCATGACCGAGATCAGCCGAGCGTGCCGACATTGTGGATGATGGCGACGCCGATGCGCCGGATCAGCGTGTAAAGCTTGGCGATCGGGGCGAAGATCTGGGCGTGCTCCTGGCCGTAGGACTGGCTTTCGGCGCTCTCGTAGGTCGCGGGCTCGCCGAAGTCGTCGTCGAAGCCGGAGGGATCGACGATCGGGAAGATCTCGCCGAGCTTGGCGACCGCGGCCTCGACGTCGAGCTGGATCAGCCGGGCGATCAGGCTGTCGCGGGTCAGCTCGTGGCGGCCGCTGAACTCGGGCACGTGCGTCGCGAGCAGGTAGAGCCGCTGGATCAGCACGATCCGGAGCGCATGCAAAAGGTGCATCACGTCGCGCGAGACCGCGTCGACCGCGATCGGCTGGGCGCCGGCCTGGCGCGTGCGGCGCCGGTGCTCGCGGAGCGCATTGGCGAGATCCATGTAGTCGCGCGTGAACACCCGCCAGATCCGGGTCAGCCGCTCGTGCACCGCCGCCCGCTCCATGACCGCGGCCAGCGCCTGCAGCTCCTCGGCGCGCGTGCCCTCGCCGTGGCGCGCCGCCCGCAGCAGCCAGAGCCCCGGATCGAACAGGTCTATGTAGGCCTTGAGCACGGTCAGATCGCTGTATTTGAACGCGTGCTCGACCATCGCCATCAGGCGCCGAAAGCGCGGCGAATCCTGGTACAGCCGCTGGAAGCGCTCGGGATTCTTGGTCACCGCCTGCCCGACCCCGCCGATGCTGTTGGCGAGGTAGCCCAGCTGCTGGAGAATGGCGTTGTGCGGGATCGCGCGCAGCTGCGAGGGGTGCTCGGGGTTGATCTGCCCGGACCAGCTGTCGTGCTGCCGCTGTACCGGGCGCGAGCCCGCGCGGTGCAGCATGTGGGCGCCGAAGGCCCCGAGCAGCGCGCCGTAGCAGGGATCGTCCATGATCCGCTGGTTGAAGCGCTGCACGACGGTGAAGAACTCGTGGACGTAGTCGGTCTCGGTGTAGAACGGGTCGTCGGCCTCGCGCTCCGGGCTCAGCGCGTGCTCGAGGATCCGGGTCACCGTGGTGAACGCGGCGCGCGGCGTGCTGAAGTAGACGTAGCCGTCGCCGCCCTGGAAGCTCACCTCCTGCTTGCAGGCGATGCCGAGCCGGGCGAGCGCGGTGCGCACGGCCGGCGGGTCGACGTAGCTCAGGCGGTCGGAGAAGCTCTCGGGATGACCGCCGCGGCCGATCGATTCGCCGTGCGTGTCGAAGATCACGAGCTCGACCCCGGCAAGGCCCTGGCGCGCCAGCTCGCGGCCGACCGCAAGGCGCAGGCGCTCGATCGCGCAGCAGGCAGCGACCTGGCCGAGCGAGCGGCCGGCGTCCGAGTACCCGGTCTGGACGCAGAGCCGGCCCTGCCTTTGGACGTAGGCGCGAAAGCTCGGGACGCCGAGCGCCTCGCCGATCGCCCGGCTGCCGTGCTCGAGCGCGGTCAGCGTCTCGAACAACGGCGAGATCTCGACCTTGTCCTCGACCCCGAACAGCTTGGCGAAGTAGAGCGCGGTCAGCAGCGTGAAGCCGGTCTCGCACTCGGCGATCAGGAAGCGGACCGGCTGGGTCGCATCGACGTACTTCAAGAGCTGGGCGATGATCATGAAGGTCCGCTTGGCGGTCGCCTTCTCGAGCAACAGCGAGCCGAAGTTGATCCGCGCGGGCGTCACTTGGTCGATCAGCGCGCTGATCGCGTTCAGATAGCTCAGCCGATGGCTCGGATCGTCCGGGCCGTGATCCATGCCGATGGTCTTGCGGATCGCGTTGTGGACCTGACGGGCGTTCAGCCGGGTGTGGGTATGCGCAAGCCCCAGGCCGTGGGTCCGGATCTCGGCGCGCAGCACGCAGAGCCCGCGGCGCAGCAGAGGCTCATCGGCGAGCTTGAGGGCGCGCTCGATCAGGTCGAGCAGCTGCGCGGCGTCGACCAGGCGGGCGCTGCGACCGGCATGCATCGCCCGGGCCGCGCGCGCGAGCTGGCCGCGCCAGGGTTCCGAGCCCGCCGCCGGGTCGGCGAAGATCGCCATCTCGTCCTCGGCCTGCTTGATCGCGAGCGCGAGGCGGGCCTCCAAGAGCTCGAGCAGATCGCCGACCCCGGAGCCGTCGCCGACCTTGGCCCGGAGCGCCCGCGCGGCCGCCCGATAGCGCTCGAGCTGCAGGACCTGGACCTTGAGCCGCTTGGCGAAGGTCACGGTCCAGGGGATGTCGGAGCGGCCGTCGAGATCGTAGCCGACCCAGCTCGCCAAGGTCAGGAGCCGCGGGCTGAGCTCGGTCCAGCGGTCGGGATAGAGCGCCTCGGCGACCTCGAACACGAGGCGATAGACCTCTGCGAGTGCCCCGTGCAGGTTGGCCAGCGCGTCGAGCGACTGCCGGTGCTCTTCGTCGAGATCGAGAGGCTGGTCGGGCCGGTGCTCGCGCCCGCCGGCCGCCGCCAGCCGCGCCGGCCTCGGTTCGCCGTCCTCGAGCGCGAGCTCGGCCAGAAGCAGGCGCAACTCGCGGGCGAGCGCGAACGTTGGATGCGCCGTGATCACGATCCCGAAGCGCTCGCTTTCGACCCGGGCGCGGAAGGTCTCGAACGACACCGGCAGGGGGTCGTCCTGCGCGTGCGCCAGGCCTTCGATCAGGCGCCTGATGGTCGCCCGATTGGCGCCCGGGTCGCGCTCGCCGAGGTAGCGCCTGAGCCGTCCGGCGCGCCGCAGAAAGGAGTCGGCGGTCAGGTGCTGGACCAGCTGCTCGATCGCGCCCAGCGACAGCGCGCCCGCATCGAGCCGGCGGCTGAGGTCGAGCGCCAGCAGCTGGATCGGATTGCCGAACGGGTTGGGCTCGGTCTCGGCGCGGCGGCTCGCGAGCTGGCTGCGGAGCTCGGCCAGCAATGCGCCGGGGTCGATCGGACCGGCCGCCTCGAAGCAGGTGAGCTCCGGCGGCAGCAGCGGCAGCCGCTCGTGCTCGGCGGCGGCCGAGGGTGCATCGGAGACCAGCGTCGCCGCGCGCGGCTCTGCTCCGATCGGCGGTACCGCTTCGGCCTCGCTCGCCATCGCGCTGTTCCGGCTGAACCGCGGTCGAGGTTAGGCGATCCGGGGGCAGGCTTGAAGCGCTATTTTGCATTGCAGCAAGTGCGGCGCTTGTGAACTGTTCCATACCCGAAAAGCCAAAGAGCGGATAAGTTAGCTCGCGATGAGCGCGTTGTGGGCGACCGCGAGTGCGGCGTGGCGCAGGTTTCGGGAGCGATCACGATGGATGAGATCAAGGCGGCCCTGCCGGCGTTATGCACGCCGCATCGACGGTTCGAG
>DATAOG010000576.1:0-3559 GCA_036265855.1 Geminicoccaceae bacterium
TCAGGAACGCGCGCCGCCCGAAGTCGGGCAGTCGCTCAGCAGCTTCGGCGAGGTTGGCGACCTCGAGCCAGCGGTCGCCGGTCTGGGGCTGCCACGGCGGGCGCAGCAGACGGAGCCGGGGCACGCCGGCCGCCCGGCAGGCCGCCTCGGCGTGCCGGCCGATCTGCTCGGCGAACGGATGGCTGGCATCGATCACCCGATCGATCGTCCGCGCCCGGAGAAACTGCTCGAGCCCGGCGGCGCCGCCGAAGCCTCCGACGCGGACCTCGCCGGGCGGCGCATTCGGCTCCCGGGTCCGGCCCGCCAGGGAGCTGATCACCGTGAGATCGCCGCGGCCGCAGCACGCCGCTGCGAGCGCGCTTGCCTCGCCGGTGCCGGCCAGGATCAGGACGCGCACGCCGATCCGGCGCCGGGCGGCCCCGCCTCGCAGCCGGCCCGGCGGGCGGCTCCGGCGCCGCCTAGGAGGCGCGACATGGCCGCGGGTCGCCGAGCTCGGCGTCCAGTTCTGACTGGAAGCCGGTCACCCCGACCTGGTCCGAGCCGGCTCCTTCCGGCTTCCCCGAGGATTGCTCCTTGCCGGCCAGAACCAGCCCTCGAAGATGGCTCCAGCTCTGCTGGACGTCGGGTCCGACCGGTTTGCCGGGATCGACCTGCGCCTCGGTCCACCGGCTCAGAAAATCGTGCAGGCGACAGACATCGCGATCCTGAATGCCTTCCGCCCCAGGGCAGGCCGCACGCGACAGAATGAGCTTCGCCAGCAAGTAGCGGAGATCGGCGATGCCGGCATAGCCCGTCCGGTCATGGCTCGCCGAGTAGTCGAGCTCATGCCAGATCCTCTCGACGACGCCGTGCACCGCGTCGGTCGAGCCGGCGCACGCGCGCTGGAACAGACTGAACGTAAGTTTCGTCTGATAGTCGACGGCGACCGGCGGATTTTTCGCGCTCACCACTCCCGTGTCGGGGAAATCCGCAATTTCCGTCTCGGCGAGGTCCGCATCGTCCAGCTTGGTGTTGCTCAATGCCGCGCCGGCAAGGTCGGCCTTGCGCAGGAACGCATAGCGCAGGTCCGCGCCTTCGAGATGGATCTCGGGGGCGACGGCCTCGCGGAGCACCGCGCCTGTGAGCTTCGCGTCCTGCAGGTCCGCGCTGTCCAGATGGGCCCAGACCAGCAGCGCGCCATCGAGCCGCCCCTGGCGGAGCGCGGCTTCCTGAAGCGCCGCCGCGGTCAGGTTGGCTTCACGGAAATCGACCTTCCAACCCTGCAGGTAGCGCAGATCGGCCCCGCTCAGATCGGCGCCGACGAGACCGGTCAGGCAGTGCTCGTCGACCGCCTCGTAGGCGCAGGCGCCGACCTCCGCACGGGGGACGTCGCTGGCGATCGAGGCGGTGAGCTTCGCCTGCTGCATGACCGCCCCGTTGAGATTGGCGCCGCGCAGGTCGGCCCCGCGCAGGTCGCTGCGCGAGAGGTCGGCAAAGCGGAGATCGCGGTCCTGCAGATCGATGCCTTTGCCCTTGCGTGCCCACGCCTCCTTGGCACCGAGAGTCCGGATCATGTCGTCGGTCGGCTCGGTCACCACCAGGTTGACGTCCCGGGCCACGATATTGCGCCGCAGTCCCAGTGGAGTCTCGGAAGCTTCGAACATGCGATAGGTCACGCATAAGGCGTCGCGGTGGTCCGGCAGGCGGACCGTGTGCAGCCATTGGCCGACCCGCCACAGCGACGAGCAGCCGGCCTGCGCCTCGTCCTGCCCGGCGCTGATCAGAGCCCGCTCGACGGCCTCGCCCGGGATGGTCGCTACCACGAAGGTCATGAACAGCGCCAGTCCGACCAGGCCCACGCGCAGGCCGGCGCCCGCGGCGCGGAAGGCCGCGCGCCAAAGCCGCGCACCCGACCGCCGCGTCCGGACCAGGCGTCGCCGGCCGATCTCGAGGCGTGCCAGAGCCCGCCCGACCAGGTCCCGCCGGTGCCGGTCCGAGCGCGTCCTGACCGCGCTCAGGCGCTGGGTCGCGCTCCGGCTCCCGGGATCGATGATCGCCGGCCAGAGCAGCATCAGCAGCACGAGATCGACCAGGATGTACAGGCGATGCGCCCAGGTCACGGCTTCCGAGTGGTAGGGCAAGAACCGGATCTGGGTCGCGATCAGCACGCCCAGAGGAAGCAGCACCATGGTCAGCCAGATCGACACCCGGAGCAGGGTTTGCGGCACCAGTCCCTTGGGCTCGCCGAACAGACGCTGGCTGATCGCGAACGGGCTCAGCAGAACGTCCTGATCGAGCCGCGCCCCGGATCCGCGCTGGCTGCGCAGCGCCTGCTTCAGGAGTCCGATCCGGCGCGCCAGGATCAGGAGCTGCAACAGAGCGTAGATGTGGAAGACCACGAACAGCAGGGGCACGAACAGATAGAAGCCCTCGATCGGCAGGCCGATCCCGAGCCCCGGCATCGTCACCGTCGAGCCGCGCAGAAGCTGCTCGTGCGTGGTCCCGGCAACCGTCAGGCTGAAGTAGAGACCGAAACCCGCATAGTAGAAGAACGCGCCCCGCGCCTCGGCCGAGGCTGCGCCGACCGCTCCCGACAGCTTCTCGATCCGGGCTGCGGCGGCCGTCGCATCGCGGACGGGCGGATCGGGGCGAGGCGAAGCCGGCGGTGGACTGGCGCTGTCGGACATGTCGCGTTCAATCGATGCATGTTATTCAATCTTCAGTGAGAGCTTCGCGAGACGCAAGCAACCTTTTCGCGCAGGGTGGCAAGCGCCGGCCGGCGATCTCACCAGCCCCGGGCGTGACCGATCAGCGTGCCGTCGCGATCGAAGATCATGACCTCGAGCGCGCTCGCCCGGCTCAGCTCGGCGAGCGCGACCTGACGCGCCTGAAACGCCACGTTGTCGGCGAGCGGCAGGCCGAGGCACCGGGCCAGCTCGAGCACCTGGTGCGCCGAGCCGGGATCCTTGGCATGCGCCACCAGGTCGCCGGCGGCGCCGTGCTCGGCGAGCAGCGCCATGAGCGCCGGCAGATCGACGCTCGAGCGGCTCGAGTGCAGGTCCAGATGGCCGGCCGCGAGCTTGGCGAGCTTGGCGAAGCCGCCGGCAAGCGTGATCTTTGGGATCGGGTGACGGCGCAGATATTTGAGCGTGCCGCCGACGAAGTCGCCCATCTCGATCAGCGCGAACTCGGGCAGGCCGTAGAGCGCCTGAACCGCGCGCTCCGAGGAGGACCCGGTCGCCGCGGCGACGTGCTCGACGCCGGCGGCGCGCGCGACGTCGATGCCGCGGTGGATCGCATGCACCCAGGAGGCGCAGGAATAGGGGATCACGATCCCGGTCGTGCCGAGGATCGAGAGACCGCCGACGATCCCGAGCCGGCCGTTGGCGGTCCGCCGCGCCAGGATCTCGCCGCCGGGGATCGCGATCGTGACCTCGAGATCGCCGGCGTCGCCCTGATCGCGCGCGACCGCCTCGACCAGCGCCCGGATCAGCCGGCGCGGCGCCGGGTTGATCGCCGGCTCGCCGACCGGCACCGGCAGGCCCGGCCGGGTGATCACGCCGACCCCCTCGCCGGCGAT
>DATAOG010000577.1:0-1969 GCA_036265855.1 Geminicoccaceae bacterium
CTCGAGCCGTTGCCGGGCCACTCGTCGCGCGGGCGTCTGGAGCGGGTGCTGCGGGCTGGCGAGTTCGCCGTCACCGCCGAGCTGTCGCCGCCGGATTCGGCCGATCCCAAGGACGTCTACCAGCGCGCCTCGATCTTCGACGGCTGGGTCGACGGCATCAACGCGACCGACGGCTCGGGCGCCAACTGCCACATGTCGAGCGTCGGGGTCTGCGCCCTCTTGACCAGGGTCGGCTACGCGCCGGTGATGCAGATCTCCTGCCGCGACCGGAACCGAATCGCGATTCAGGGCGACGTGCTCGGCGCCGCCGCGATGGGCGTGGCCAACGTGCTCTGCCTGACCGGCGATGGTGTCCAGTGCGGCGATCAGCCCGAAGCCAAGCCCGTGTTCGACCTCGACAGCATCGCGTTGATCGAGGCAATCCGAATCCTGCGCGACGAGCGCCGGCTGCTATCGGGCCGACCGCTCAGCCATCCGCCCGAGCTGTTCATCGGCGCCGCCGAGAACCCGTTCGTGCCGCCCTATGACTTCCGGCCGCTGCGGCTGGCCAAGAAGGTCGCGGCCGGCGCCCAGTTCATCCAGACCCAGTACTGCTACGACATCGCCATGCTCGAGCGGTTCATGGCGCGCGTGCGCGCTCTCGGCCTGCCCGAGCGCTGCTTCATCCTCGTCGGCGTCGGCCCGATTGCCTCCGCGCGCGCGGCGCGGTGGATCCGCGCGCACGTCCCGGGGGTGCATATCCCCGATGCTGTCGTCACCCGGCTCGAGCAGGCCCGCGATCAGCGGGAGGAGGGCAAGCGCTTATGCGTCGAGCTGATCCAGCAGATCCGCGAGATCGAAGGCGTCGCCGGCATCCACCTGATGGCCTACCGCCAGGAGGAGGCGGTCGCCGAGATCATCGAGCGCTCGGACGTGCTGCGCAGCCGCCGGCCGCACAACGTCATCGCCCGCTGGGCCGCTTTCCAGCGGCGGCGGGCCCTTCAGCAGACTCCCGCCTGAGGGACTACTGGGTCTCTTCCTTGATCTTGTCCTCGGTCTTCTCCGAGGCGGTCGACACCCCCTGCCCGGCCGCCGACACGTCCTCGCCCATGCCCTTGACCGTGTTGCAGCCGGACGTCAGCAGCGTCAGGCCAAACAGCGCCGGCATCAGCAGCAGACCGACTATCCTCTTGCTCAGCGTGGACATGTGCTTCCCCCACGTTGTTGCCGGGTGCACCGTTCGGCGCACCTTTCTCGGTATGGTCGCGCGTCCCGCTCGTAGCATGAGCCGGTCGCACTGCAAGAGTACCAAATGGCGCAGGCTCGGCTTCGAGGCAAGGTCTCCAGTGCCGCTGGCCGAGCGAGCCTCGGGATCAGACCGCCCGAGCGGGCTGCTCGGCGAGGTGAACGAATTCGATCAGAGCGTCCAGGGTGGCGTCCGGCTGCTCGATCATCAGCATGTGGCCGGCCAGGGGCATCGCGACGAAGCCAGCACCCTTGATTGCCTCCGCGAGCCTCGCCCCCTGGCGGGCCGGCGCCATCCGGTCAAGCTCGCCGGCCAGGATCAGGCTCGGGCATCTGACCTTGGCGGCCGCCGCGAGGCCGTCCTGATACGCATCGCAGGCGGAAAGATCGGTTTGCAGCACCGGCCCGACCGCGCCCTCGAGCAGGCGCCTGGCGTGGCCCATCATCCAGCTGCCGGGCGCTTTATGGCCGCCGAGGTGGCCGGCGGGCCCGAAGCCCCAGTCGCAGATCAGGTCCGCGGCGCGCGGCCCCGGCCCGGCTGCGGCCGCGAGCAGGTCCGGATGGACCGGCATTCTCGCTGCCGCGCCGAGCAGCGCCAGGGCTCCGACCCGCTTGCGGCGGCGCGCCGCCAGCTCCAGGCCAATCAGAGCGCCCATCGAATGTCCAACCAGAGTCACGACCGGCGCGTCCAGAACCTGGATCAGGCTCCAGAGCCACTCGGCCAGCGCCGCAATCGAGGCGCAGG
>DATAOG010000578.1:0-2751 GCA_036265855.1 Geminicoccaceae bacterium
TGCGAGGACGCGCAGCCGCATGCCGGCGAACCCGGTACGGAACTCTCCCGCGCCCTATCCGAGGCTGCTAGAAGGGGCCATCGCGTCACGACGAGGTCGGCCCATGATCCCCCGCTACTCGCGCCCGCAGATGGCGGCCATCTGGGCGCCCGAGCACCGGCTCCGGCTCTGGCTCGAGATCGAGCTCGATGCCCTCGAGGCGATGGCGGAGTTCGGCCGCGTGCCCGCGTCGGCCGCGGCGGCGGTGCGAGCTGCGGCCGAACACCAGATCGAAGCGATCATCGACGCGGTGCGGATCGAGACGATTGAGGCCTCGACCCGCCACGACGTGATCGCGTTCCTGACCCATGTCGAGCAGGTGGTCGGGCCGGAGGCCCGCTATCTGCACCTCGGCATGACCTCCTCCGACCTGCTCGATACGGCCTTCGCCCGCCAGCTGACGGAGGCCGCGGACCAGTTGCTGGCCGAACTCGAGCAGCTGCTCGCCGCGCTGCGCCGACGGGCCTACGAGCACAAGGACACGATCTGCATCGGCCGCTCGCATGGCGTTCACGCCGAGCCCACCACGTTCGGGCTGAAGCTCGCCGGCTTCTACGCCGAGTTCGAGCGCAACCGGCGCCGGCTGCGGACCGCGCGCGGCGAGGTCGCGACCTGCATGATCTCGGGCGCGGTCGGCACTTTCGCGAACGTCGACCCCGCGGTCGAGGCCGCGGTCGCGGCCAGGCTCCACCTCGAGCCCGAGCCGATCTCGACCCAGGCGATTCCGCGCGACCGGCACGCCGCGTTCTTCGCCGCGCTCGCGATCACCGCCTGCGGCATCGAGCGTCTGGCGACCGAGATCCGGCATCTGCAGCGCACCGAGGTCGGCGAGACGGCCGAGCCGTTCGCGCGCGGCCAGAAGGGCAGCTCGGCGATGCCGCACAAGCGCAACCCATGGATGAGCGAAAACCTGTGTGGCCTGGCTCGGCTGGTGCGCGGCTATCTGGTCCCGGCACTCGAAGACGTGGCGCTCTGGCACGAGCGCGACATCGCGCATTCCTCGGTCGAGCGGGTGATCGCGCCGGATGCCACGATCGCCCTCGACTTCGCGCTGCACCGGCTGACCGGAATCGTCGAGCGGCTGGAGGTCGACGCGGCGCGGATGCGCGCCAATCTCGACAGCACGCAAGGCCTGATTCACTCGCAGCGCGTCCTGCTGGCGCTGACCGAGGCCGGGCTCGCCCGCCAGGACGCTTATGCCATCGTCCAGCGCCATGCCATGGAAGCCTGGCGGCAGAATGTGCCGCTGTTCGATCTGCTGCGCGCCGACCCCGAGGTGACGGTCCGGCTGGACGAGGCGGCGCTCTCGGCGCTATTCGATCTCGCCTATCACACCCGCCACGTCGATCGAATCTTTGCGCGGGTATTCGGCCCCGCCGAAAACTGACCCGGAGCTTGTGATGCGATTGCGCTGGATGGGGTCGCCGGTCGTCGCTCTCGCCCTGCTAGCGCCGGCGTTCGCCGAGGCGGCGGTTCTGATAGAAGCCAACAAGGGGGGACGGGAACTCCGGCTGGTGGTCGACCGCAGCCAGGAGCGCGTGCTGATCGGCACCGGTCAAGTCTCGGCCCTGTTCGACTTCGGCGCCGGTCTGATCTACCTGCAGCGGCCGGGCGAACCAGCTCGGCATGTGCATGCGCGCTTTCGCCCGGGCCATGACGAACCGGCACCCTACCGAGCCGAGCGCTTCGGCCCGGGGCCGATCCTCGCCGGCAATGCCAGCACCTACCACGTGCTGTTCGATCAGGACCGGGTCTGCGCCGAGGCTATGCTGAACGGCTGGATGGGCCCGTTCGTTGATCCGGCGGTGCGAGCCATCGCGATGCTCGAGCAGATGAGCCCACCCGCAAGCGGCGGCGCCTGCGCGGCAATCCCGTTCACGACCTTTGCCGCCGCCGGCTGGCCGCTGCTGACCGGGAAAATCGACCGGCCGAGCTTCGTCACCACAAAGATCGAGTTCGACTACCGGCCGGCGTCGGGCGAGCTCGTCCCGCCGGCCACCTCGCGCGAGCTGGCAATTGAGGATCTGCCCACCTGGATCGCGTTGCCGCCGTCCTGAGCCCCGCGGCCGGCAGGCGGCCCGGGGTGATGGATCACGCGGTCGTGGTCATGGTGACACGCGCATCCAGGTGGCGGCGTCGGCCTGCGAAACGACCTCGCGACCGCGACCAGGATCGGCCAGAACGCGAAGATGTAGAAGAAGGCGACGAGATAGATGCCGAAGACCGTGAGGTTGCCCCATGGCAGCGGGAGCGCCTCGGCGGCCCGCCAGCCCAGATAGAGCAGATAGGCGCCGACGCCCCAGAGCAGGAGAGCGAGCAAAGCGGACCGGTCCCGAGCATCTGAAAGTCGCTGTCCCTCGGGCCAGAGCTTGCGATTCATAGACGTCAGCCGTTCGTTTGCGAAGGTGCGGGCCCGCAGGCTAAACCCTTAAGGTTAAGCCAATCTGAATCCACAGGCGTGGTCAGCTCCGATTAAAGGTCGGGCAATCAGTTTCCGCTATGGGTGGGCCAACCCATTCAGGAGGCTGACCCATGCTTGTCCGTCGGATGCTGGTCGCCGCCGCCGTATTGAGCGTCCTGCCGCAGCTCTCGGCCACAGCCGCGATCCTGATCGAGGCGCGCAAGCAGGACCGGCCGTTCCGGATCGTGCTCGACAACGGACAGCAGCGAGCGCTGGTCAACATGGCTCAGGGGGAGAGCTTGATCGACCTC